>JADFNZ010000028.1 GCA_022563135.1 Chloroflexota bacterium
GACCACCACATCTTTTGTTACATCGGCACTGAGGGAGAATATCCCCCCTAAAAGCTCAAAGGCGGAGTCAGTTAGGACGTAACCAGTAAGCTTGCCCTCACCAGTATTGATAACCGTGAATGTCAGCCCCTTAGTATCGCCGATTAGTACTTCGCCGAAATCCAGGCTTGAGATGGAGACTTCCAGGGTCGGGACGCCTGTAATCACAGTGGAGGCGACGGTGAAAGTCCAAGGCTCGCTCCTTGTGGTCCCTTCCTCGTTCCTTGCTACGACGTACCAGGTATGGGTATCCAACGTGTACTGACTGGGGCCGATAGGCTGGGATGGTTCCCATCTACTCTCCTTCACATTACCCACGAACCGGCCATCAAGGTACACGTCGTAGCTGGTTGCCCGCTGGGCGTCGGCCCAGTCGAGAGCGTCTGGTGCTCGCTGGAGCTCGGCACTGATCTGCGGATTTGGGGACACGGGAATCCCTGGCGTTAGAACTCGGTCAACCACCTTCTCCCAGTGGACCTGGGCCACGGCTCCACCACCGTGTTCGTAATACTCCACCTTCAGGGTATGCTGGCCAGCCGGAAGCTCCTTTCCCATGGTATAGGTCGTTGCGGCCTGATCGCGCCAGGCGTCGATCAACGACTCGCCGTCCACCCACAGCCGGATGCCGTCGTCGGCACGAGCCGTGAATGTGTACTCTCCTTTTTCGAAGGTAAATCTCCCCTGCCAGCGGACGGAGAAGTTGTCGTTGCCTATCCCGTTGCCCGGACCATTGGTGCCCCAGTCATGATCAATCTTCACCTCGTCCTCGGTAAAGATAGGCTTGCCACCCAGGTCCCGTTTGTCGTGGTACTCGGCGCAGCCCAACAACTCGTAACGGTACCGGTCGCAGGCAGCCATCAGGGTGTCATGGATGCCCGAAGAGGTGTCCTCCAGCACGGTCAATATTGGCCGCCGTTGGTTGGTAACCATGCTTTCGCCGTCCTTGGCCATGATATTGGCCAGAGCGGTCCGAGAATGTTCCATGGACATGAACTCTTTGAGATCGGCGCGGTTGAACGCCCAGGTATCGACCACCTGTTGACCATGGGTGTTGATGACCTTGATCCGCTGTCCCATGCCGACGAAAGCGGCCTTGCCCTTCCGCGCCGGAATAGTGATCGTAGAGGGTGTTGTCATCGATCGGCCTCCCGATAGTTCAGTGTTGGCCCCCGTTAATCCCCAACGAACTTGCTCCACTGGCCGGGTAAACGGGCCAAAGCCTCGGTTGGTAGGGGACCCTTGGCCGCGTACTCCACAGCTTCCTCCAGATGGTTTAGATCGGAGTATCCGACCAAGACCGTGGAAACCTCTTTCTTGGAGAGAGCAAATCGTATAGAGGCTTCCACCATGTTTGACGCGAAGCCGTCTTGCTCCAGGAAGCGGAAGTTCTCGGCCCTGCTTTGGTCTTGGTCATAGTCACGGCCCGATCCGATGGGCGCAACCGAGGGCACGGCGATGGGATGGCGTTCGGCCGCTCCGCTGAGTGCACCGGCGGCCAAGACACGTATGACTAGCACTCCCATGCCCGTCGCGGCTGCCCGGTCGATGAGTTTGCCGAAGTCCGGCATGTCGAACTGCGGCGAGACCTCGTAGCCGCTGCTGGGATTGATCAGGTTGTAGACCGACTGGACTGTCTGAAGAGCCCCAGAGTCGACGACCCGGTGCAGGGCCTCGGTTTCGCCCACACCGGTCAGCCCCCAAAATCGGACCTTGCCCTGAGACCGCAACGTTTCCGTCGCGGCGACTACCTCACCCAGAACATCTTCGGCGCCAATCGACCCACGCTCCAAGTCGCGTTCCAGGTTGACGTGGTTGTGGAGTTGAATCAGGTCGACCTGCTCCCGGCCCATCCTCGTCAAGCTCTCCTCGACCGAGCGGATGACTCCGGCCTTTATGTCGGCAGCGTCCCGAGCCTCCAGCCGGTATTTGGTACCCACGTACACTTGGGCCGCCAACTCGTTCAGCACCCGGCCCAGGTTAGTCTCCGACTGTCCGTTGCCATACGAGGAAGCGGTGTCGAAGTAGTTGATGCCCAACTCCATGGCCCTGGCGACTGCCTTGACTTGGATGTCTGAATTTGTGCATTGGAGAGTAAGGACTTTCTTGTCAACTTCATCAGGCAGCGCCACTTCGGCACCGATATAGCCGCTGTCTTTGATGAGCGCGTTAGCAGCTCGTAGGACATGGGCAGGTAACCGATGGCACTCTTTGAAGAGAACTTTGTCCCATTCATCAGAATTCCACAACTCTCTAATTCCGTCGGGGTTTGCGTGCCTAAACCCGTATATGCTCTGAGCGTCATCACCTACCACAACTACTTCGCTTGACGGGGAAACGCCGATTAGGCGGACCATCTGCTGATCGATTGGATTTAGGTCCTGGTACTCGTCAACTTGAAGCAACACAGACAGTCCGCTCATGCTCGGGCGGGAGAGAATCTCGCAGGCCGTGACTACAATACCTTCCATGTCAAAAGTGTTGTAGAGGCGAAGGAGACGCTCGAATGCCTCGGGGAATGCTGTGCGCATTGGCGTGCCAAGCCCCACTTCGTCAGGCCAATAGCCCGTTGATCGGTAATGCGTAAACGCTTTGCACGCGTCCTCAACTGTCATGTTCAAGCCAGCGTCGGCTAAGGCCTCGGATACAACAATATTCGCTTCACCCTGGGTGGCGTTTAGTACCGAGAAGTCTTCGTCTCGCCCAATAGCTGCTGCGTACTTGTGAACCAAGTGCTTTGCAAATCTGTGGAGTGTGCTGACCCGAGGAAGCTCAACATCGTCAAGATCAATCTCCTTTCGAGTGAATTTCTCCCGTAGTTTGGTATCTGTATCTCGACGACTCGCACGTGTAAACGTAAGAAATGAGACATCTCGTTCTGGGTTCTCACCCAACAGCCGCAGAATTCGCTCAACTATGGTGCTGGTCTTTCCGGTTCCAGGTGCCGCGACCACCACGAGGGGGCGTCCTCTATGCTCTATTACCCGCTTCTGGTCATCACTTGGGAATGTTGACAAATTATGCTCTCCTGCTCGCCCCAGTCCGTGCAACCTGCCGCGGATTAGGCGCCGCCTGCGCTCGCCACCGCCGGTACTTCCTCTAGCTCGCCCCAGTTCTTGCCGACCTTGATGTCCACCTTGACCGGCACGGCCAGCTTCAGCGACGCGGGCATGATGCGCAGCACCATCTCCTGGATCTCGTCGCGCTCCTTTAGCGGGCCCTCGAAGATCAGCTCGTCGTGCACCTGGAGGATCATCTTCGTGGCGAGGCCGCGCTCGCATAGCTCCGCGTCGATCTTGTTCATGGCGATCTTGATGATGTCGGACGCCGTGCCCTGCACGGGCATGTTGATCGCGACGCGTTCGCCCGCGGCGCGCACCTGCCCGTTCGTCGAGCGCACCTCCGGGATGAAGCGCCGCCGCCCGGCGAGCGTCTCCGCGTAGCCCAGCTTCCGGCAGCTTTCGATCACGCTCTCGCGCCACTCGCCAACCTTGGGGTAGGAGCTGAAGTAGGTCTCGATGAACTGCGCCGCCTCATCGCGGGAGATCCCTTCGCGCTGCGCCAGGCCGAACTCGCTTAGCCCGTAGAGGACGCCGAAGTTGAAGACCTTCGCGCGGCGCCGCTGCTCGGCGGTCACCTCGCCCTGTTCGACGCCGAAGACCTGCGAGGCCGTCGCGGCGTGGATGTCCTCGTCGTTCTGGAACGCCGTGATTAGCTTCTCGTCCTGCGAGAGGTGGGCGAGGATGCGCAGCTCGATCTGCGAGTAGTCGGCGGCGAGCAGCACCGGCTTCGGCCCGTAGTCACGCGCGATGAAGCAGCGGCGGATGGCGTTGCCCATCTCCGTGCGCACGGGGATGTTCTGCAAGTTTGGGTCCTGCGACGAGAGCCGGCCCGTCGCGGCGACGGTCTGGTTGAAGTTGGAGTGGATGCGGCCGGTCTTGGGATGGACGAGGGCCGGCAACGCGTCCACGTAGGTCGACTTCAGCTTGGTGATCTGGCGCCACTCCAGGATCACGTCGATCACGTCGTGGGCGCCGCGCAGCCCTTCCAGCGCGGTGGCATCGGTGGTGTAGCCCTGCTTCGTGCGGCGCGTCTTCGGCAGGCCCAGCTCCTCGAATAGGAGGATGGAGAGCTGCTGCGGCGAGCCGAGCTTGAACTCGTGACCGACCGATGCGTAGGCCTGCTTCTCCAGCTCGATGACCTGCTCGCCCATCCCGAGCGACATGTTGCGCAGCACCTTCGCGTCGATTGCGACGCCGGCCTGCTCCATGCGCGCGAGCACGGACACGAGCGGCATCTCGATCTCCTCGAAGAGCGGCCAGAGGTCCTGTTCCTTCAGCTCGGTCTCGAGCATGGGGCGAAGGCGCCCGGTCATGTCGGCGTCGGCGCTGGCATAGGGGGAGGCTTGCTCGACGCTCACGTCGGCCATCGTGATCTGCTTCGCGCCGGTGCCGATGAGATCGGTGATCGGCGTCATCTCTATGCCGAGGCGTTTGGACGAGAGCCACTTCAGACCGAGCGAGCCGCCGGCCGGCCGCATCGACGCACTGCCTCCTTCGCCCAGCAGGTAGGCGGCGACCATCGTGTCGAAGGTGACGCCTCGCACCTCCAGGCCCGCACCAGCGAGCACCTCCATGTCGAACTTCGCATTGTGCGCTACCTTGGGCTTGTCTTCGTCCGCCATGATGGGCGTGAGCTTCTTGAGCACGGTCTCGACGGGAAGCTGCTCCCTGTCGCCGAGGCCCGGCCTGTGGCCTACGGGGATGTAGGCCGCCTGTTCGGGCGCCCAGGAGAGCGAGATACCGACGAGCGACGAGTGGAGGGCGCTCTTGCCCGTCGTCTCCGTATCGAAGGCAATCCACTCAGCGGAGGCGAGCTGCTGCACAACGTTATCCAACTCTTCTTCTGTGTAGATCGTGCGATACTCCGTCTCCTCGCCGGCCTTGACCGCCGGCGGCGGAGCGTCGCCTTCGGTCGCCTCGGACTTGGCCAGGCGTGCGAGGATGCTGTGGAACTCCAGCCGCTCAAAGAACGCTCGCACCGGCGCGGTGTTCGTGCCCTTGAGCTCGCAGGCGTCGAGGTCGAGCGTGACGGGCACGCCGGTGTGGATCGTCGCCATCTCCTTGCTGTGGCGCGCCTCGGCTTCGTGTTCGATGAGATTCTTGCGCAGCTTTTCCGGCGTTACCTGGTCGATGCGCTCGTAGATCTCCTCGATGGTGGCGAACTGCTGCAGCAGCTTTACGGCCGTCTTATCGCCGATGCCGGGCACGCCGGGGATGTTGTCGGAGGTGTCGCCCTTCAGGCCCTTGAGGTCGGTCATCTGCTGCGGCTCGATCTGGTAGCGCTCCTTGGCGCTCTTCGTGTCGTACGTGACCGTGTCGTGCTGGTAGGGGCGCATCATGAACACCTTCACGTCCTCGCGCACGAGCTGGATGATGTCGCTGTCGAGGGTGACGAGGTAGGTTTCGACGCCCGCGTCGGAGGCCTGAGCGGCGAGCGTGCCGAGCACGTCGTCCGCCTCGAAGCGCTCCACCATGTAGATCGGGATGTCGAACGCCTCGATCAGCTCCACGATGCGCTTGGTCTGGACGACGATGTCACGTAGCTCGTCGACGGGCGCGGTCGCCTTGCGCAGCTCCGCCTTGGCCTTCTCCGGCGCGTCGACCCTTTCGACGAACTTGAGGATGGCTTCGCGCACCTCTTCGTTTCCGGCGGCGGCAGTCACGCGTTCGACGAGCTGCTCCTTCAGCTCGTCCGGCGCGCGGGCGTCCTTGATGATACGCGCGACCTGCTGCTTGAGCGCCTCGAAGCGGTTCGCCTTGTACGTCGCGTCCATCTCATCGCGGAACGTCGGCCCGGGCGGGTCGAGCGCGACGGCGACGTGGGTCGGCTTGAGTTCGTCGAGCACGCTCAGGAGCGTATTGGCGAAGCCGTAGACCGCTGTTACCACCTCGCCGGTGCTGCGCACGGTGAGCGGCTCCTTGATGGCGTGGTAGGCCCGGAAGATGAGCCCGTGGCCGTCTAGGATGATGAGGCGTCGCTGGTCTTTGGGCGTCACGCGGCGATTATAGCACCGCGGCAAGCAGGCAGGTTTGCCCTCGTTGCCCCTGCGGGGGAAGAAACACCAACACGCAGGATTGCTCCTGCGTGTTGGTGCATGCATAGCTGTGTTTCGCTGCGGGTTAGGCGGGCGCGGCGGAAGGCGGCGGCGTGGGGATCTCCGTGCCGACCACTTCGCCCGTCTCCACGTGGTACTTGAGGCCGGCGAGTATCGTCTTGTTCGCTTTCTCGAAGAGCCGCCGGACGATGAGCACGTTGAGCAGCGCGCCGATCGGGCCGAACTTCATCTTGTAGTCGAAACTGAAGGATACGACGGTCTCTTCGCCGGCGGGCGTGAGGTCAAACCGTCCGAAGGCGCTCTTGATGGGCGCGTTGCTATCGAAGATCTCGATCGTGAGCGACTCTTCTTCGTTCCACTCGGTGATCCGCTCTTCTACCCAGCCGGACGGGCCCTGCAGGTCGCAGTGCCTGCCGGCGCCGACGCCCTCCTTGCTGTCGGTAGTGTAGTACGCCTTCGCGACGCCCGGGCTGAACTGCTGCACCCGCTCGAGGTCTGCCAGCGCGGCCCAGACCTGCCCCACCGGAGCCTTGATCCTGATTTCGCTGCTTAGCTTTGTCATGTGTCGCATCTCCTCTTTTCGTGATGGCCGTAACGATGCGGCCACAGTGCTCTGACGGCGTGAGCGACGGCTTTCTTACATCACGGAGAGCAAATCGCGTGAGAATGATTTGGGCAGGTGAGACACCCGGGTTGCCACCAGATGGATGAGGCGGCCTGCCGCCTGCCGCATCGCGTAGCCGCAGGCGCGTTGTGATCGTTTGCGAAGGGCGCCTAGACGCTGATGAGATGGAGGATCGGGTAGAAGAAGACCCAGACGACGTCGACGAAGGGCCAGTACTTGATCGACGCTTCCACGCCCCAGTGGCACGCTGCGGTGAGCCGCGCGATCCGAGCCAGTAGACCATCATCAGCATGACGATGCCACTCACGACGTGCGAGGTGTGCAAGCCCGTCATCGAGAAGAACGCCGTGCCGAATGGCTCGGACAGCTCGAACTCGGCGGTGGACGGCTGATGGTGGCCATTACACGCCAGGCGACACGAGATTCACTAGGGCGCGGTCAACCACACGGGATTAACGTCGGTCGCAGCATTATTGGTTAGGCGGACGAGACCCGATCCGTCCGCGTTGATTACGTATATCTCGGCCGCAACGGCTTCATGCTGTGATACGAAAGCAAGCTGGCCACTTGAAGGCGACCATCTAGGATAAACCTCTTTCGCAACGAGGTTATCGATTAGACCAACGACGTTTGTTCCGTCGGCATTCATGACAAATATCCCTAACCGTTCGCCGCGGGATGAGCCAAACGCGATGAGTTTCCCATCCGGCGACCACGCTGGCCCGACATCCCAGGCCTCATGCTCGGTAAGATTTGTCAGGCCGGAGCCATCTGCATTGATGACATAGATGTCGCTGCCGCTGTTACGCTGGAAAGTGAATGCGATGTGTTCGCCGTCCGGTGACCACGTAGGAAAGAGTTCGCGACCTGGATCGTCCGTCAACTTAACCAATCCCGAACCGTCAGCATTTACGACATAGATGTCAATGTTTTCGTCGTTTGGTTGCTGCTCACTCGACTGGAATGCGAGCCGCGTGCCATCTGGCGACCAGGCCGGGAATCCGGCATCCTCGGCGATTTTGGTGACAACTGAACTTACAATGTCCATAACAAAGATTGCGTTGATACCATCGACAACTGAGACATAAGCGAGTTGCGTGCCATCCGGGGACAATGCAACCGAATGTACAGCGGAGTCATCAGTAAGCCTGGTGACAACAGAATCGTCGACACTCATCACGTACAAGTCACGCTGACCGTCGCGGTCTGAAGAGAAGAAGAAGCTCTCTCCGCCCGGCGACCACGCCTCAAGCCCATCCGATGCCGGATCATTGGTAAGTCGTGTCAGGCCAGAACCGTCGACACCTACCAGGTAGAGTTCGAAGTCACCGTCTCTCTCGGAAGTTAACGCGATCTTCTCGGCGGTCTCTTGCTCTGCACCAGCATCCTCGGAGCCCTCATATTCAGCACAGACGGCGGCAACCGTCAAAGGTGCAAGCAGAAAGATCGCTAGTAGTATTGGCACACGCATGGACTCGCCCTCTTTTTTTCAGCATTCATGTTATCGATCTTAGGAGTATAGACCACAAAAGCGTAGACCCCTTATTGTTCCATACGCTATACACAGAATAGAAGCGCTCGGTTCCACTAGCCGATTCTCGTAGCTGACCTCTCTACTAGCGTGACATCTCCAGATGAACTCTGGGTATGCAGAAGGATTATTCAATAACTCCGAGACACGCATAGCACGCAGCAGTAGATATATCTGGTTCGCGGCAGCCGGCCGGGTTGTCGACGGCACACCTCCTTGGTACCCTGATCGCGCGAACGTTCGAACGCAACGGGGGTGAGGCGATGAGTCAAGCTGACGCGATGGATCCGGCGTCTGGCCTGCCCAGCGGTGTGCAGCTCACGCCGCTCGATGCCAAGTTCCAACACGACCCGCATCCTGTGCTCGACAAGCTGCGCGAGCGCGCGGCCGTCCACCACGACGACGTCTTCCATCGCTGGTTCCTCACCCGCCACGACGACATCGAAACGCTGCTCAAAGACCGCAGCCTGTCCGTCGATCCGCGCAAGGCCGCGGACGGGACGTACATGCGGCTCTTCGGTGATATCGAAGGCGATCGCGAGCCGAGCATGCTCTTTCAGGACGCGCCCACGCACACGCGCCTGCGCGGCCTGGTGAACAAAGCGTTCACCCCACGGGCGGTGGAGGAGATGCGCCCGCGGATAGGCGAGATCGTCGATGAGCTGCTGGACGCCGTCGATGGCAAGGAAGGCTTCGACCTGATCGCCGCGTTCGCCGGCCCGCTTCCAACGATCGTGATCGCGGAGATGCTCGGCGTTGACCCGGAGGACCGCGCCGACTTCAAGCGCTGGTCGGACGAGGGCGTCAAGGCGTTCAACCCGCTGCTCACCGACGAAGAGCGGGGCCGCGTCATGGCCGCGGGCGAGGCGATGGAGGCCTACCTGCGAACCACGATCGCCGAACGAAAGGACGCGCGCCGCGATGACCTGATCAGCTCGCTTGTCGCGGTGGAGGAGGGCGGCGAGACGTTGAGCACCGACGAAGTCGCCACGATGTGCGGGCTGCTGCTGGCGGCGGGCAATGTGACGACGACGGACCTGATCGGCAACGGCGTGCTCGCGCTGTTGCAGCACCCGCAGGAGCTGCGGAAGCTGCGCGACGATCCGTCGCTGATCGAGAACGCTGTCGAGGAGATGCTGCGCTACGACAGCCCGGTGACGCAGACCGGGCGGATCGCCACCTCGGATGTCACGCTGGACGGCTGTCCGATCTCGCAGGGCCAGTCGATCGTCACGTCACTCGCCGCGGCGAATCACGATCCTTCCGTGTACCCAGAGCCTCACACATTCGACATCACGCGGAAGGACACGCATCACCAGTCGTTTGGCGGCGGGTCGCACTACTGCCTGGGTGCGCCGGTCGCGCGGCTGGAGGCGCAGATCGGCGTCGACACCCTCGTGCGGCGCTTCCCGAACCTGCGGCTCGCGGACGAGCCGCTCGAGTACCGCAGGATACCGGTGTTTCGCGGCCTCGTGCGCCTGCCCGTGCTCATCTAGCATCTTTGCAACCTGACTCCATGGAAGGCGCGGCGCTGAGGTCAGCCTGAGCCCTGCAGTACCGTCATTCTGAGCGCCAGCGAAGAATCTGGTGCGTCGCAGAAACCTTGGCTGCGCCAGGTTGCCCGCACAATCTGCGAGACGTTAGCGCACGGAGCGAGACCCTTCGCTGCGCTCAGGGTGACAGATTGCTCGCTTCGACAGGCTGTGGGTGCTCCATTCATACCCATGAAGTTGCATAGACACTAGCTCGAAAGTTCGCGCCAACTTCGCGCCAACCCTCACGACTGGCCCAGGGCGGCTGACAACGCCTCTCACGACCGTTCCTTAGAAGCGCCCAACGCCGGGCCGCAACTGTTACATTTCCGAAACGACTTCTCCGCCAGCCTGGCGTATTCTCGTCGTAGACCATTCAGTAAGGAGGTATGCAACATGAAAGGTCTTTGGAGAATCGCCATCGTGGTTGCCGCCGTCCTCGCCCTGGGCGGCGCCGCGGTGGGCTTTGTCGCCGCGCAGACGGATGACGGAAGCGCGACGGTACAGGCGGAGCGGTCCAACTTCGCCGCTCGCCTGGCCGAGAACCTCGGCATTACGCTGGAGGAGTTCCAGGCCGCCGTCCAGCAGACGCAGCTGGGCTTCGTGGATGAGAAGCTGGCGAACGGCGAGATCACGGAAGAGCAGGCCGCCCAGATCCGCGAGCGGATCGAGTCGGGTGAAGGCCGGTTCGGCCCCGGCCACGGCCGGCCTGGCCACAATGGCTGCCAGCGGATCGTCTATCAGGTAGCGGAGATCATCGGTGTAGCGGCCGGCGACGTCGCGAGCGCCCTGGAGCAGGGCGAGACCCTGGCCCAGATCGCCGAGGCGAACGGCGTCTCCGCGGAGGAGCTGGCAGCGGCGCTGCTGAGCAATCTTCAGGAGCACCTTGCTCGCGCCGTCGAAGCGGGCAAGATCGACCAGGCGCGCGCCGATGAGAAGCTGGCGAACTCCGCCGAGCGGATCGAGCTCGCAATCAACAACGAGGGGCCACTACCCTGCCAGCGGCCGCACCGCCCTTCGCATGACGGCGGCTTCCGCTTCCCTGGTGCGGGAGAGGACTCCACCGCACCGGACCCGAGCTTGAGCGAGCTCTAGGCTGACGGAGGCAGGCCCATAGGGCAGGGCTGAAAGGCAGGGGAGGCACTTAGCGCCTCCCCTGCCGAGCGTCCGAGTATACTGAGTAGAACGATGAGCGATATGGACAGTGAAGGCGACCTGATCCTGGTGGCGGACGATGATGAGCACATCGTCGAGCTGGTGTCGATGTACCTGCGGCGGGCTGGCTATCGCGTCGAGGCGGCGTACGATGGCGACGAAGCGCTCCAGAAGGCGCGCGATCTCGCACCGGCGCTCCTCGTGCTGGACGTGATGATGCCCGGCCCGGACGGCCTGCAGGTCTGTCGATCGCTTCGCCGCCGGGGCAACATCCCCATCGTGCTGCTCACCGCGCGCTCGTCCGATATCGACAAGGTCGCCGGCCTCCGCTTCGGCGCCGACGATTACGTGACCAAGCCGTTCAACCCGGACGAGCTGATGGCCCGGGTCGACGCCGTGTTGCGCCGGACGAAGGGCGGCGCGGTAGAGGCGCAGCCGGAGCGGTTGCGCCTGGACGGCCTGGAGCTGGACCTCGCCAGCCGCACTGTAGAGTTGGACGGCGAGGAGGTCTCGTTCACGCCGAAGGAGTTCGATCTGCTGGCCACCTTCGCCCGCTTCCCCAACGTCGCGCTGGACCGCGAGCAGCTGCTCGATCTGGTGTGGGGCACCTCGTTCTATGCGATGCGCACGGTCGACGTGCACGTGGCGCGCCTGCGGGAGAAGCTGAAGGGCAGTCCGCTCCGCATCGAGACGGTCTGGGGCACGGGCTACCGGCTGGCGGTCGAGCTGTAGCATGGCCTCCGGCGACGCGTTCTTCAGCCTGCAGAGCAAGCTCATCGCAGCGTTCGTCGCGGTCGCGCTGGTGGCGCTGGCGCTGGCCGGCTCGGTGTTCGTCTTCGTGCGGCGGGGCGAGCAGGAGGAGCAGGCGCTCGACCATGTGATCGCCACCTCGCCGGCGATCTACTCGGAGTTCAACTTCCTCCAGCGCCGGGGCGAGTCGCCGCGCGTGCTGGCCGATTTCGTCCATGCGGCCGCCGACCTGCACGATGTCCGCACGCTGCTAATCAACCGCGCGAACGGCGAGGTCATCTCCGATAGCGCGGATGACCTCACGGGCCAGCGCGTGGTGGTGCCGGGGGACCTGCGCGAGACGATCAGCCAGCCGATCGGCGGGCAGCCCTACGTCGCCTGGCACCCGCGCGATGACGGGCCGGCGGGCGATCTGATCCTCGTCTCGTCGGTGCCGACGCGCATCGAGCGCTTCCGGTCGATCATTCCGAATGAGGACGACGGGTACTGGCTCGTCCTCGCCGTGCCGGAGAGCACCATCACCCGCGCCTGGCAGGGGCTGCTGCCCGGCCTCGGCCTCGCCGCCGCGTTCGCGGTGCCGGCGGCGGTACTGCTGGCGGTGATCGTCGCGCGATACATCACGCGGCCGCTGCAGCAGCTCACCGTCGCCTCACGGCGCATGGCCGAGGGGACGTTCGATGTAGAGATCTCCGTCGACCGGAGCGACGAGGTAGGGCAGCTCGCCCGCGCCTTCTCGACGATGGTGAGCCGCGTGGGCGAGGCGAACACGCAGATGCGCGAGCTGGTGGCGAACGTCTCGCACGACCTGAAGACGCCCCTCACCTCGATCGTGGGCTTCGCGCAGGCGCTGCGCGACGGCGGCGGCACGAGCGACGCCGAGGTGCGCCGGATGGGCGGCGTGATCTACGAGGAGGCCGAACGCCTCTCTGTGCGCCTGAACGACCTGCTCTATCTCTCCGAACTGGAGGCGGGCCAGGCGTTGCTTCAGCGCGACGAGGTAGACCTGCGACGCCTGATCGAAGGCATCGTGGAGCGCATGCGGCCGGATCTAGAGCAGCGCGGCGTGACGCTCGACCTGCGCATTGCCGACGGCATCGTGCTCGCTGCGGACGGGCCGAAGCTGGAGCGGGCGCTAGAGAACCTGCTCGATAACGCCCGCAAGTACGCTCCGGACGGCGGCGAGATCCGCGTTCGCGCGGAGGTGGCGCCCGGCGCCCCGGACGGCGTGCGCATCGAGGTGGCCAACGCCGCGCCGGACGTCGCGCCGGACGAAGTGCCGCGGCTCTTTGAGCGCTTCTACCGCCGAGACCGCACGCGTGGCGCCTCGCGCGGGTCGGGGCTCGGCCTGCCCATCGCGCGGGAGCTGATCGAGATGCATGGCGGCACGCTGGAGGCGTACACGAGCGACGGCGAGCTGGTGTTCGTGGCGCGGCTGCCGCGCCGGGCCGGCTAGGCTCGCCGGTAGACGATCTCGCCGCCTACGACTGTTGTCTCGACGCGCGTCGCCGGGATCTCCATCGGATCGATTATGAACAGGTCGTTCGAGAGCACGACGAAGTCCGCGTGGTAGCCGACCGCGATCTTCCCCACGCTCGCCTCCTCGCCCGCCGCCGCAGCGCAGCCCGAGCTGTAGGCCGCGAGCGCCGCCTCCAGCGAGATGCGCTCCTCCGGATACCAACCCGCCGCTGGCTCGCCGTCGCTGCGCCGCCGGGTGACCGCGGCGTGGACGCCCGCGAGCGGGTCCATCGTCTCGACGGGTGAGTCCGAGCCGAAGGCGAGGTTGGCGCCGTTCGCGAGGAGCGTTGCGAAGGCGTACGCCGTGCGGCCGCGCTCGCCCCAGTAGCGGTCGACCTTGGCCATGTCCTGCGTCGCGTGGATCGGCTGGACCGATGCGGTGACGCCCAGCGCGGCGAAGCGAGCGATCTCCTCCGGCGCGAGGAGCTGGGCGTGCTCGATCCGCCGCGGCAGCTCCGGCGCGAGATCGCGCGTTCGCTCCAGGATGGCCAGCGCCTCACGGTTCGCCCGGTCGCCAATGGCGTGGACGGCGGGCGCAAGGCCGTGCTCGAGGGCCTGCCGTAGCTGAGCCTCCAGCTCCTCGGGGCTCTGCAGCGCCAGGCCGCTATCGTCGCTGCCCGCGTAGGGCGCAAGCATCCACGCCGTGAGCGACCCCAGCGCGCCGTCCGCGAAGAACTTCACGCCGCCGATCCTGAGCAGCTCGACGCCGTCGCCGGTGCGCACGTGGCCGAGCCAGTCGTCCAGCCGGGCGGCCGAGAGGTAGACGCGCACGCGCAGACGCAGGCCGCCCGCCGCGATCAGCGTCCGGAGCGCCCGCAGCTCGCCGCGGCCGACATCCATCGCGTGCACGCCGGTGATGCCGAAGCCGTGCGCATGGGCGACGACATCGCGCACGGCAGCCATGCGCTCCTCGCGCGAAGGCCGGGGCATCGCATCGTAGATCAGGCGCGAGGCGTTGTCGCGCAGGATGCCCGTCGGCTCGCCCTGCTCGTCGCGGTCGATCGCGCCGCCGGGCTGCGGTTCGGTCGTAGCGGTGACGTTCGCGGCGCGCAGGGCGGCGCTGTTCACCCAGACGCAGTGCGCGGAGGTGTGCGTCAGCACGACAGGCTGATCGGGTGCGATTGCGTCGAGGTCGCGCCGGCTGGGGAAGCGCCCGCCGGGCCAGAGGTGCTGGTCCCAGCCCGCGCCTCGCACCCAACCTGCGGGCGAAGTCGATGCGGCCCGCTCGCCGGCGCGCCGGACCGCCTCCTCCACGCTCGGCACGTCCTTCAGATCGACCGCGCGCATG
>JADFNZ010000117.1 GCA_022563135.1 Chloroflexota bacterium
GCCGCCATCGATGAGCGGTACGCCCCAGCGACGGTTGAGCACGCCGAACTGCGCGTTTCGCGCCGCGATGCGGAAGTCGCACCAGCAAGCGAGCTCCAGCCCTCCCGCGGTGCAGTAGCCATTCACCGCCGCGATGGCCGGCTTGCCGATGTCGGCGATGCGGGAGATGCCCATCGGGCCGGAGTCGCGCGCGCCGGGCCGGGTGGCGAGCGTATCGATCGCTTTCAGGTCCGCGCCGGAGCAGAAGGCGCGGTCGCCCGCGCCGGTGAGCACGAGCACATCGAGGTCTTCGTCCTCGCGAAACGTCTCGACTGCCTCGAAGAGGAGCTGCGCCGTCTCGCCATCGACGCAGTTGCGCACCTCCGGCCGGTTGATCGTGACGACGAACGTGCGGTCGCGCCGCTCCGTGATGACCTTGGGCACGGGCCTAGCTCTCCTCCCGCCAACGGAGCTCCCAGAGCTTCACAGGGTCTTCGAACCCGCGTAGCTCCGTCTCGCCGAGGTCCGAGAACAGGAACTGCTTCCCGGCGGCCAGCTCTCGCACCACGTTCGACGCGACGATCTGGCCGGGCTCCGCGTGGTCGCAGATGCGCGCCGCAAGGTCTACCGAGGTGCCGAAGAGGTCCTGCTCCTCGGCGATCGGCTCGCCTGCGTTGAGTCCTACATAGACGCCGAGGGGCGAGTCGGGGTGCTCTTCGAGGTGCGCCGCGACGCCGCGTTGGATAGCGATACTGCATTCGAGCGCCGACCTCGCAGAAGCAAATGAAGCCATGATGCCATCGCCCGTGTGCTTGATCTCACGTCCATCATGTTCGCCCAGCGCGCCGCGCACGATCTCGTTGTGGGCTCGGCGCACTACCTGCGCGCCTTCATCGCCAAGCTGCTGGGTTAGGGCCGTGGAGGACTCCATGTCGGTGAAGAGGATAGTGACGAGGCCTGTCGCCGTTTGTGACTCGACGCTAGCGCCAATGTCCAAGAACCGGCGTAGCTCCTGAACAATGATATCTTGCTCTTTCCAGGGCGCAGCGGAGGACTTGCCAAAGGGGACGAACTTGGCATGAGGCAGTCGGGCGGCAAGGCGGCGGCCCAGGTCGAATCGCACGGCATTGTCATGCTGACCGTGCATGACCAGAGTGGGCACTGTAATGCTTGGTGCCAGATCCTCTACATCGACTGCAAACATCGCTCGTATGACCTGGCCCTGGACTTCAGGAGAGGCGCCTTGCTTCTGAATGCGCGAGACGTCCTGGAAACTCTTCAGGTCTTCCGGGCTCAAGTCCGTAATGTCGAGGGTCGTTGGAAAGCCGTAGGCGGAGATGAGCCCGATCATAGTGCGGGCACGCTCCGGCGTTGCTAGTTCGCTCCCACGCAGGTAGCCGCTCGACAGGATGAGCTTGCTCACACGTTCCGGATGTGCCGCTGCGTACGTAATAGCGATAGGCCCCGCCAAGAGGCCCAGGCTCATGAGCGAGAACTGCTCCAGCTTCAGGTGGTCGACCACTGCCGTCAGGTCCTCGACCCAGTGTTCCAGCGACAGGTCAGGCACATCCCTGTCCGAGAGGCCGCTGCCCCGCATGTCGTACCGTATCAGCGTGACACCTTGCGCCAGCTCCTCTAAGAACTGCCGCGCGACAGGCGTCTCCCATTCGAGCGAGAGGTGGCCGGGCCACCCTGTCGCGTAGACGAGTGGCGGGCCATCACCGATCGTTGCATAGGCGATACTTACGCCGTCGGAGGTAGTGCAGAAGCCGAGTTGCTGTTCCATCAGTCCGGCTCCCGCCAGCGCACCTCGTACAGCCGCACCGGGTCCTCGAACCCGCGCAGCTCCGTCTCGCCCAAGTCCGAGAAGAGGAAGCCTTTGCCCGAGCATAGCCCTCGTACCGTATCCACTACCAATATCTCGCCACCCGCAGCCCGAGCCGCGATCCGCGCCGCTAGATTGACCGTCGCCCCGAACAGATCGCCGTCCTCCTCAATCGGCTCACCCGCGTTGCGACCGATGCGGACGCTGATCGGCTCGTCGGCTGATTCGTTGCGGGCGGCGAATGCCTGCTGCAGCGAGATGGCACACTCCAACGCCTTCTGTGCGGACCCGAACGAAACCATGAAGCCGTCACCCATCGTCTTCACTTCTGATCCACCGTGTGTGCTCAACGCTTCCCTCGTAATTCGTTCGTGCTCTCGAAGGAGCTCACGCGACCTCTCGTCGCCGAGCCTCTCGGTCAGAGCAGTCGATCCCTCGACGTCGGTGAAAAGGACTGCCTTGAGCGCTCCCTGAACGGTATCAGCTTCGCTGTACGGGACTTCATCGCCGAGGAACTCCGCGATCACCTCTAGAATCTTCCTCGTGTCTCCCCAATAGGGCGGATGGACATCGCCTTCAAGAGTGGCCAGTCGAGCGCCAGGGATAAGCGACGCCATCTCTCGGGCCAGTTCCACCGGCACGACTCGATCGTCTCGTCGGTGCACGACGAGCGTGGGTGACTTGACCTCGCTAAGAAGATGAGTAATGTCGAGGCCCTCGTTCTCCTCGAAGATACGCGCAGCCATTTCTCCAGAGGCGGCCCGCTTCTGGAGCTCCGTGAAGAACGCCGCCCGCGTGGGCTCGCCGGGTGGCACAAAGATGGATGTTAATGCTGCGGAGCCGATGCCCCATTGGCTCCTGATCAGTGCGATCAGCGGTCTGATGACATCTTCCGGAGGACTCCATCTGTGGAACGAACCATAGAGAATGAGGTGGGAGACTCTTGAGGGATTTCGCACTGTATACTCAATTGCCGTTGGCCCGCTTTCAGATTCTCCTATCAGTGCGAATCGGTCGACCCCAACCGCCTCGACGACGGCCTCAAGGTCGAGCAGCCTGGCACTTCTGGAGATATCCGTTACGTCTCGATCGCTGAGTCCTGTCCCTCTCTTGTCGAACCGGATGAGCAGGTGGTTCTTCGCCAGCGATTCCAGGAACTCCCTCGATGCCGG
>JADFNZ010000118.1 GCA_022563135.1 Chloroflexota bacterium
TAAGTTGAGCACCTGCTATAGTAACAGGAGGTCTCGATCGGCCGTCGTAGGTCGAAAGCCCTTTTCTGATACGGGTTTCTGGGACCGACGCGCCGCTTCGCTACGGTCGGATTGCATGTTTCTCTGCACGTTCGGACCTGAAATCGCCGTAAATCAATCCCTCGCGCGGGCGATCCGGACACCGACTCGGACCGGTTGCGATCTGGCGCTGTAACGCGCTTGAAGCCGATGGCCCAGGGGGAGTGCCGGCAGAGACCTGATGATCCTCCTGAGACCGCCATCTCGCATGCGAGAGCCTGGGCGATCGCTGGGTGGACAGAGCGACCCAATCCCTGCCAGCTCGCCATGGGGTCTTCATCCACGGGGCACGGTCGACCACCTCATGCTGCATGAGCAAGACATCGGCAGCTCGATTCGGCCCGCCTCTATCGCGTCCCGTTTCGAATAACCGAACGAAGGCTCAAGCGCCTGCCCACGGCGGTGTGCGCCTCTTCCGAAACTCGGCGGACCACTATACCGTACTACGGTATACCTTCACACGGTAGCCAGAGAGACAGACATGCACAAAGTCCCAGCTCCGGAGTCCCACCTCCCGCTTTCTGTGCCTGTACATCAGATCCTCTTGTCCCTGGCGGACCAGGACCGGCACGGCTACGCGGTGATCCAGGACGTTCGGGAGCGGACGGACGGTGAGGTCGCACTGACAGCGAGTACGCTCTACGGAGCCCTCTCTCGCATGCTCACCGAGCGTATGATCAACGAGGTGAAGACTCCGAGGCCAAGACCCGAAGACCGTGACAGTCGGCGGCGATACTACCGAGTCACGAAGTATGGGCGAGCGGTAGCTCGGGCTGAAGCCCGCCGCCTTGCCCGTGCCCTGGAGCTCGCCCGTCTGCGCCGTGGCGAGCGAATTCTTGACATCGGTTGCGGCCGCGGCGAAGTCGTCCTGCAGAGCGCGCTTCGCGGCGCGGTAGCGGTCGGCGTCGATTACGCCGATGCCGCTCTGCAGATCGCGCGCACCGTACTGCAGGCGAACGGCGAGCGCGCGGGGCTTGCGCGCATGGACGCCACCGGCCTCGCGCTCCGTCGGTCGACGGCAGACGTCGCGTTCATGCTGGACTTCGTCGAGCATCTCCAACAGCCGGACCTCGAGCGGACGTTCGCGGAACTCCAGCGGACGCTCCGGCCGGGTGGCCGCCTGATCATCCACACTTCTCCGAACCGCACCTTCGAGGAGATCACCTACCCCCGCTACGTGCGAAACGTTCATCGCGCCATCCTAGCCGTCGCACGACGGTTCGGCCTGCGGGGCCGTGTCTTCAACGAGATCGTCCTGCCGACGGACCCCGAACCGCCCCGGGACGAGTTCGAGCGCCGCCTCCACGTCAACCCACAGTCGGCCGCTTCGCTGCGGAGTGCGCTTGAGCGCGCCGGCTTCCGCATCCACCGGATCGACTACTGGCAGCCGCCGCACGCGCCGTTCTTCGAGGCCCGCTATCGCTGGGATAACCTCGTCCTCCGCGCCATCGATGTCGTCCGCTTCCTGCGGCCGTTCAGCCTTGTTCGCCCGCTCAACCGCTGGTTCTCGAACCACATCTGGATCGTCGCCGAGCGCATCTAGCTTGTGCCGCCTCTGGCAGCGGCGTTATCCTGAGGATCGCCATGAGCGAAGTCTACGGAGAGATCGAGCGCGCGCTGGACGAGGGGACGCCCCTCGTCATCGCCACGGTCGCCACGAGCCGCGGTTCGACGCCGCGCCGGCCCGGCGCGAAGATGGCCGTGCGCGCGGACGGCTCGTTCTGCGGCACGATAGGCGGCGGCTGCGGCGAGGCGGAGGTCTGGCAGGCCGCTATGGACACGATGCGCGACGGCCGGCCTCGTCTCGTCACAGTCGACCTCACGGAGGACGTCGAGGGCGACGACAAGATCTGCGGCGGCGTGCTCGACATCTTCGTCGAGCGGCTCCTATCCGGCTCAGAGCCGGCGCCGGAGGCCGGCTAACCTGTCGGCAGCTAGCCCGCCTGCGCCTTCCTGCTCGAACGGGCCCCTTCCTACAACGTCAGCGTGCGGTAGAGCACCACGCCGCCGAAGAGGACGATCAGATAGGAACCCATGGCCGCCAGAATGCCGTTGGTGATCCCGCTCGTCTTCTCTCGGAACGAGGTCATGCCTCGCGACACCGTGCGCCGGTCTGTCCCGGCGACGATAAGGGCGCCCAGGGCCACCGCCGGTACCACGCGGCCCAGGCCGTAGACGCCCAGCAGGATCGCGCCGTACAGCGGGTTCGCCGCCGCCACCACCCAGCCCAGGATGATGTAGTAGGTGGGCATGGGGCAGCCGATGCCCAGGCCGGCCCCGAAGGTGCTCCCCAGCACCACCGCACGCCGGTAAGGCCGGTCCTGGTCAGGCAGGCTGGGTCCGGTGACCCGGCCAAACAGGCTGGGCAGATTGAAGAGCCCCAGCTCGCTCAGGGCGTAGCCGATGGCCACCACGCCCAGGCCGGAGTAGAGGATGACGGCAAGGGTCATTCTGGCAGACATCTCGTCCAGCAGCTCCAGGACCGCCTCGCCGCCAAAGCCGAGGCCCAATCCGACGGCGGCTAGCGGCAGGGCGCTCGCCGCCACGAAAAGCAGGCTCAACACCGCCCGCTGCGACAGCCCCCTGCGCGAGTTGAGGATCGACGGCATGACGAAGACCGAGGGATAGCCGCAGGGGAGCACGATCATGGTCGCGCCGATGACGAACGCCGCACCGATCGCCACCAGGGAGCCGGGCCCCCCGGCATCCACGGCCGCGCCCGAGGCGAAGCCAAAGACTTCGGTGTCCAGCACGCCCGCCTGCCAGCTCACCAGGGCCAGCACCACTCCAGCCGCCAGCGCCAC
>JADFNZ010000029.1 GCA_022563135.1 Chloroflexota bacterium
CGAGAAGCAGGGCGTCCCCGCCGGCGAGGTGATGGGCACGGCCCAGAACGATGCGCTCAAGGAGTACGTGGCGCGCGGCACGCACATCTATCCACCGCGGCCATCGCTGCGGCTGGCGGCGGACCTGATGACCTACTGCGCCCGCAGCGTACCCAAGTTCAACCCGATCAGCGTCAGCGGCTACCACATCCGCGAGGCCGGCGCCACCGCGGCCCAGGAGATCGCCTTCGCCTTCGCCAACGCCATCGAGTACCTCGAGGCGTGCCGGGCGCGGGGCCAAGACGTGGACGAGGTAGCGCCGCGGATCTCCTGGATCTTCAACAGCCACAACAACTTCTTCGAGGAGATAGCCAAGTACCGGGCGCTGCGCCGCATGTGGGCGCGCCTCATGCGCGAGCGTTTCGGCGCCAAGAACCCTAAGGCCTGGCTCCTGCGCACCCACGTGCAGACAGGCGGCGCCACCCTCACCGCCCAGCAGCCCCAGAACAACATCGTGCGGGCCGCGATCCAGGGCCTGGCCTCGATCCTCGGTGGCGTCCAGTCGCTCGCCCTCTCCTGCTACGACGAAGCGCTCGCTCTCCCCACCGAGGAGGCGCAGACCATCGCTGTCCGCACCCAGCAGATCATCGGCCACGAGACGGGCGTTACGGACACCATCGACCCGTTCGCTGGCTCGTATTATGTCGAGCACCTGACGGACGAGATCGAGCTCAAGGCTCAGGAGCTGCTGGACCGCGTCGAGGACATGGGGGGCGCCGTCGCCGCCATCGAGAGCGGCTACATGCAGCAGGAGATCCAGGAGGCGGCCGTCCGCCAGCAGCGCGAGATCGAGGATGGCCGGCGCGTCATCGTAGGCGTGAACAAGTTCCGTAGCGACGAGGCGCCCCAGACGATCTTCCGGGTGAACACCGAAGCGGCACAGGCGCAGGTCGAGCGCTTGCGCCGGCTGCGCGCCGAACGCGACGGCGATGCGGTGCGGGCCGCCCTGGGCCGGCTGAACGAGGCGGCCCGCGGCGAGGAGAACCTGCTGCCCCCGATCCTGGAGTCGGTGAAGGTCTACGCCACGCTGGGCGAGATCTCCGGCGAGCTGCGCCAGGTCTTCGGCGAGTACCGCGCCCCAACGGCGGTGTAGCAAGTCAGGAACCAAGATCTAGGAACAACGTCTGCGGCGTGATAGACTCAGGGCGTTCGCCTCCGATGGCGAGCGCTCTGTTGTTAGGTGCTAGCTGAGGGAGGTGGGCAGCATGAAGCGATTGGATGGACAGGTAGCCATCGTTACGGGCGCGTCGCGGGGCATTGGACGGGCTGTGGCGAAGGAGCTGGCGGAGTATGGCGCGGCGGTCGTCGTGAACTACCTCCAGAGCAAGGAACAGGCCGAGTCGCTGGTGGCCGAAGTGACCGGTGCGAAGGGCCGCGCCATCGCGGTGCTGTGCGACGTCGGCAAGCCAGACGACGTGCAGGCGATGGTGCAACGCACGATGGATGAGTTCGGCCAGATCGACATCCTGGTGAACAACGCCGGGGTGAACCGCGACCGGTCGCTGCGGCGCATGTCGGCGGAGGAGTGGCAGGAAGTGATCAACACCGACCTGAACAGCGCCTTCTACTGCACCTCTGCCGTCCTCCCTCACATGGTGGAGCGGAGCTACGGGCGGATCATCAACATGTCCAGCATCATTGGCCAGATGGGCAACGTGGGCCAGGCGAACTACGCCGCGGCGAAGGCGGGGCTCGTTGCCCTGACGAAGTCGGCGGCGCAGGAGCTGGCCCGCTACAACATCACCGTGAACGCGATGTGTCCCGGCTTCATCGCGACGGACATGGTCATCGCCCTCGCCGATGAGGTGAAGGAGGCGCTGATCAGCCGCATTCCGCTCGGTCGCTTCGGCAAGCCGGAGGAGGTCGCCGCCTTCATCCGGTTCCTGGTCACCGAAGGGGAATGGATCACCGGCCAGCAGTTCAACCCCAACGGCGGGATGTACATGTGATGGCGGAGCTAGAGCTTCCCACCGGCCCGGCAGGGATCACCGCTGACTGGCTCACTCGCGCGCTCCGCGCGACGGGCACGATCCGCGATGCCGCGGTGACCGCGTTCGACCTGGAGCCGGACATCGCCGCGGGGGTTGGTTTCATGGGCCAGCTCGCCCGCATTACGCCAACCTACGACCGCAGCGAGGACGGCGCCCCGGCATCGATCATCGCCAAGCTGCCGACGCCGACGACAGAGAACCGCGAGATCGCGGACGCCTTTCGCTTCTATGAGATCGAGACACGCTTCTACGAGGAGATAGCCGCAGAAGTCGAGATTCGCACGCCGCGCTGCTACTACAGCAGGTACGAGCGGGAGACGCGGGACTTCGTGCTGCTGCTGGAAGACCTCGCGCCGGCGCAGATGGGCGATCAAGTCGCCGGATGCACCGTCGAGCAGGCGAGGCTGGCTCTGCGTGAGCTCGCGAAGTTCCACGCGACGTGGTGGGAGAATCGACGCGTCGGTGATTTCGATTGGCTCCCGCCGACGAATGAGACGTTCCGCGCGCAGGCCGCGCAGGACAACTATCAGCAGGCGTGGGTGGCGTTCGTAGAGAACTTCTCGGACGGCGTCCCGCCGGAGATCATGGAGATCGGCGAACGCTTTGGCAGTAAGGTCATCCAGCTCATGGACGCGCTCGCGCAGCCGCCGCGCACGATCATGCACGGCGACTACCGACTCGACAACATGTTCTTCGCCACAGCGGAGGGAGGCGCTACGTTCACGGTGGTCGATTGGCAGATCATCAGCCACGGCCGCGGTGCCTTTGACGTTGCGTACTTCCTGTGCGGCTCGCTTCCGCCGGAGGACAGGAAGGCGAACGAGATGGAGCTGCTGCACATGTACCACGACGTCCTGACAGAGCGAGGCGTCACGGGCTACGATTTCGACCAGTTCTTCCAGGATTACCGCGCATCGATGCTCTTCTGCTGGCTGTACACCGTGATCGTCCTCGGCGCGCTCGACATGGCGACGGAGCGCGGCGTGGCACTCTTCACAGCCATCCTCCAGCGAAACAGCGCGGCGATTGTCGACCTCAACGCCGGCGAGTTCTTGCCTGAGTAACGCCGACGCCACGTCAAGCGATGACGATCCACCAGGCCGACACCGACTACCAGCTTGAGCACTTCATCTCGGGCCCGCTCCTGCCGGACGTCGAGCACCTGTTCCGGCGCATCAGCGACGCCACGGTGGAAGCCGTGGCCGAGCGTCCGCCCGGGCGTGTGCTCGATGTTGGGTCGGGCGCCTCGCGGGAGCTGATGCGGCTGGCGGGCATGGGCTGGGAAGCGTACGCGATCGATCCATCGGCCCACATGCTCGGCGCCTCTCAGCTCGTCGAGGAGCAGACGAGCGCCTCTGTGCATCTAGTGCGGGCGATCGGCGAACGGCTGCCCTTCGACGACGCCTCTCTGGACGCCGTCGCCTGCCAGGCCGCGCTCGACCACTTCACCGACCGCCACAGCTTCATGGCCGAGGCCGCACGCGTCGTTAAGCCGGACGGCCGGGTGATCGTGTCGCTCAACAACTTCGAAGGGCTCTCATGCAAGCTCGGGAGGCTGCTCCATCCGCTGGCGCAGGGCTCGCGTTTGCACCACTGCGCGGACTGGCCGTGCTGGCAGATCCCTCCGGACCATACCTTCAAGGGCGATTGGGACGTGGTGCGTCGGCTCGGCGGCGATGCTCTACGGCTGGAGCGCGCCTACGGCATCTCGCTGCTCTGCATGGTCTACGGATGGGGCCACCTGCTCGGCCGCCTACCGCGGCGCGTGACGGAGCGGCTGCTCCGGTTCACGGACCGCATCGCCTACGGCAGGCCAGCCTGGAGCGACGTCATCGTCTCTATCTGGCAGCCGGTTAGCTGATCGACGCTTCGTAGATGCGGCGCATCTCCTCTGCCCTATCGCCGCTCACCCGCACGAAGATCCCCGTCGCCTCCGCGAGCACCGCCCCGCTCGCCGAGCGTAGCTCCGACCTCATCTCGAGAAACCGGCCCCGGTCGCGCTGCACCCAGCCTGTGACGGCCAGCGGCTCGCCCACGAGGACCGGCTCGCGAAAGCGCAGGCTGAAGCGAGCGGTCATCGCCCAGATCCCCTGGCCGTAGACGGCCCAGCCCATCGCCTCGTCCAGCATCGTGGCGACACCGCCGCCGTGCACGTGACCCGGGTAACCCTGAAGCTGCTCCGGCGGCGTGAACTTCGCCACAGCGCGCCCGTCCTCTACGCGAAAGCGCATCTTGAGGCCATGGGGATTGTCGCTGCCGCAGGCGAAACAGAGCCGGGCTGGATCTGGGCGCTCAGTCAATCGCCGGCACCTCCGCTGTGCCGTTGATCAGCAGCTCATCCTTCTCGTTGCGGCACTCGACAGAGTAGGCCCATCTGCCCTGGCCGCCGGCCTGCGGCTGCGCGCGGGCGCTGATCGTATCGCCGGGCCGGGCAGGCGCGCGGAAACGCACACGCAGCTTACCGCTGCTGAGCCACGCCTCGCCAAAGGCGGCGGTCATCATCTCTGAGATCGCGGCGAGCACCAGCATCCCGTGCGCGATGGTGCCGCCGAACGGCGTCGCGCGGGCGAACGCCTCGTCGATGTGGATCGGATTGTGGTCGCCTGAAGCGTCGGCGTATCGCGCGATCCCCTCCTGCGTCAGCCGCTTGACGACCGGCACTACCTCAGGCGCGCTCACGGCACGGCCTCTGCGGCAGGCGACATCACCATCGTTCGGCCACGAAGCGCCGGTTCGGACGAACCTTCCGGCGTAACGGAGAACTCGATGACGGAGACGACCATCCCCGCCCGCTCCGAGCGCTGCGCGATGGTACCGCGTAGCGTGAGCGACGCACGCAGCGGGACGGCCTCGAGCACTTCCATCTCCTGGTTCGTATGAAGGGTACCGGGAGCAAGGCCCACCGCGTCCAGCAGCGCGCCGAGCGCGAATGCGGTGACGGCCAGAGGAGGCGCTAGGCCTAGCTCTTCGTAGACGCAGTTCGCATCGCTCAGCGCTTCCACGTAGCGGGCGATCCGCTCTGGCGTGAGTGCGAGCGTGATGTCAACAAATCGATGGCCCTTGGGGAGATCGGAGAGGATCGCGGGGGCGGCGCCGGTCATGCGGTTACGGCTGGAGGCCGCTCATATGGCGGAGGCCCCACTGCTCAATGCCTGTGAGCGCCTGCGCCAGTTCCTGGCCTCTCTCCGTGAGCGCGTACTCTACCCACGGCGGGGTAGTGGACACGATCCGCCGGCGAACGATCTCAAGCTCTTCCAGGGTGCGCAGCCGGTCGCTCAGCGTCCGCGAATTGCAGCCGCCGATGGCCGCCGCCAGCTCGTTGAAGCGACGCTTACCCGCGGTGAGCTCGTAGACGATGTGCGGTATCCACTTCCGGCCCAGCAGCGCCAGGGTAGCCCGCACTGGACAGTAGACGTCCTCGGCGGTGAACACCAGCTTGCGTTCAAACGTCATCATCCCTGTCGCTCAGGATACTGCACTGCGAATAGGGGATACAAGGAGAGCCGTAGCTGGCTTCCCTGCGCCTAGCCGAGCGCGGCCAGCGCCTCCTTGTGGTCGCGGGCCTCCAGCGGGGGCTTGTGGACGACGTATTGGATCACGCCGTTCGCATCGATCACGACCGTCAGCCGCTCTGCGATCGCGAACTGCTCGTTCCAGCAGCCGTAGGTGGTGGCCACCTCTCCCTTCGTGTCCGCCAACAGGGAGTGCTTCAGCCCCTCCTTTTCGATGAACGCCTTGTGCGCCCAGGAGCTATCGCGGCTGATGCCGAAGACCTTCGCTCCTTTCGCTTCGAACGCGGAGTAGTCGTCCCTCACGGCGCAGAGTTCGTTCGTGCAGATCGGCGAGAAGTCCGCGGGAAAGAAGACCAGAACTACCGGCGTACCTCGCAGCGAGGCGAGCGTCACTTCCTGGTTGTTCTCGTCGCGCAGGGTGAAATCTGGCGCCTCTTCTCCCACCTTTACGTTTGCCATCTCGTGGTATCCTTCCTAGAGCCCCGCTCCGATTGTCCGGCGGCCGTCGCCGCGCGAGCGAGCAGCACGCTTCGCGGCTACTCACGCCTTGCAGCTTAT
This sequence comes from Chloroflexota bacterium, assembly GCA_022563135.1. The sequence goes on from JADFNZ010000029.1 coordinate 6,101, forward strand.
CGAGGCACGTCCGCTATCAGCAAGAAGGCGCGAGCGCATAGGCTCCGGTGATCAGCATTACCTACAGCCCGCGCGCCATAGGCCTACGATAGAGCGTGAGAGGAACCGCGCATGCTCCTACGGCTCCCCCGCCTATCACGTCGAGCCGCCATCGCCCTCGTCGCGGGCGTTGCGATCTTTGCCGTTGCCTGCGGCTCGGCGGCCACAGGCGGCACAACGGCTCCCAACAGGGCCGACGTACCTGGAGAACTTGACCCCACCATCAACCTGATCTCCAACTGGCGCACTGACTTCAGCAAGCACAGCGTCGACTTGGGCGACTTCCTTTCCGGCGGACCACCCAAGGACGGCATCCCCGCCTTGAGCGGCACGCCGGTCGTGAGCGTTGCCGAGGCGAACGCTTATGCCATCGACCGCGAGCCGGTGATCGCGGTCAACATCAACGGCGACGCCCGCGCCTATCCGCTCGGCATCCTCACCCGGCACGAGATCGCGAACGACGTCATCGGCGGCGTCCCTGTAGCTGTCACGTTCTGCCCGCTCTGCAACTCCGCAATCGTCTTCAACCGCGTGCTGGACGGCGTCACACTCGACTTCGGCGTCTCCGGCGTGCTGCGCAACAGCGACCTCGTCATGTTCGACCGGCAGACCGAGAGCTGGTGGCAGCAGTTCACGGGCGAGGCAATCGTCGGCGAGCTGACGGGCTCTTTCCTCGGCATCGTGCCGTCGTCGATCGTCTCCTGGGCCGACTTCCGGGCGACCTACCCGGACGGCCAGGTGCTCTCGCGCGACACCGGCTTCGGCATCGACTACAGCTTCAACCCCTATGTGGACTACGACAGCGATGAGAGCCCGTTCCTCTTCCGCGGCGAGATCGACCCGCGCCTCTCACCGATCGAGCGCGTCGCAGCCGTCGAGCTGAACGGCGACCCAATCGCCTACCCCTTCTCCGTGCTGGAGGAGATCCGGCTCGTGGAAGACACGGTGGGCGGCCAGCCGATCGTCGTCTTCTTCCAGCCGGGCACGGCCTCAGCGTTGGACGATCTCGTGATCGCGGAGTCACGCGATGTCGGCGCGGTGGGCGTCTTCGTGCCGGAGGCGGCCGGGCAGTCGCTCACCTTCCGCCTCGAGGGCGACGAGTTTTTCGACAACGAGACCGGTACGCGCTGGAACATCCTGGGCAAGGGCGTCGAAGGCCCGCTGGCCGGCGAGGAACTTACCCTGGTAGAACACGGTTCGCACTTCTGGTTCGCCTGGGCCGCCTTCAACCCCAACACGCGCGTCTTCGAGGGCTAAGCTACTCCATCACTAGTGCGCCGGTTGCCCACATCCCCTACTGCCAGCGTCGGATCGAGCCAACCCTAACTTGGGCTGACTAGCCGCGACGCAGGTTAAAGGTGAAGATGATGATCCCGGCGCCGAGTGGGATCGGCAGGCCAGCGTCCGGGCTATACGTCCCGTGGACGCCGGTGAAGTGACCGGTGCCCCCAGTGACGGCGAGCGGTGGATTTCCCTCGTCGCCTGAGCCGATGATTAACCCCTGGTCAACGATGTGGAACTGCTGCTCGACCGTGTCGAAACCGGCCGGATCCGGGGTTCCGGCGATGAGGGCTGGCAGACCAAGCGCGCCTGGTTTCGTAAAGACTCCTCGACAGTAGAAGTCACCGGCTGCCGGCTGGCCATCAATCTCGGTAATGTCGCCCTGCGTGATGAAGTAGGTGGCGCTGGGGGCGGCCAGAACGTTGAGCGTGATGTGGCTGTTCTCCACCCGCACCACCATCTGCTTGCCGCCCGCGGCGGAGGCGCTGCGAGTGAGCGACGGCGCTGCAACGACAGCAACTGCCGCGGCGCTCGCGGCGGCTCCTGTAGTGAGCAGCGTTCGCCTACTAAGCGTTTTCGATTGCATTGCCTTTGAAAGGGTCTCGTCTATTTCCACGGTGTCCTCCGTCCTGAATGTGCGGCGGGGTTACGGCGGGATGGGCGCTCGAAGATACCAGCAATCTCGCCGATAGTCAAGCGTGGCGCTTAGCCAACTGCCACCAGCCTGGCGACAGCAACGGCACTGGGACATCTTCATCCACCAATTAGGACCCGGCGCTATCGGCGGAATCGCAACACTCCCTGAAGCAGCCGAGAAGCCACCGGGTGCCTCCGAATCATCGCGTGGCAGCATAGAGATTGGCATTGCGGTTGTCGCAGCGATCGCTGCCATCGCGCTGGCTCAGCTAGAGTCCACCCCTCACGCTACCGGGTTCTTGCCCCACGCTGCCTAGATGCTGAGCGGGCAGCGGGATGGGCGGTACCAGCGGCAGAGCGCTATAATCATGCGTCCATGAAGATCACAGACGTACGCACCCGCACGTTCAACCTTCCGCATGAGGATCACCCGTTCGCGCCGACGTGGCAGCCCGCGCCGAGCCACAGCCACCGCCTCACCATCGTCGAGGTGCACACCGACGAGGGGATCACCGGCATCGGCTCCGGCGGCGTGCTCACCCGGCTGAATACCGCCGCCGGGCTCTTCACTGGCCGCGACCCGCTCGCCATCGAGCAGCATGTCGAGATGCTCTCGACCATCGCCTACTTCGTCGGCCGCCCCTGGCCGATCGAGATCGCCCTCTGGGACATCGCCGGCAAGGCGGCCGGCCTGCCGCTCTACAAGCTGCTGGGCGGCAAGCGCGACCGGCTGCCCGCCTACGCCTCCACGGGCGAGCTGCGGCCGAAGGAGCAACGTGTCGAAGACGTGCTCAGGCTGCGCGACGAGGGCTTTCGCGCGGTGAAGCTGCGATTCCACAGCCCCAACGCGCGGGACGACTTGCCGACGCTGGAGGCCGTTCGCAAGGCCGTGGGCGATTCGATGACGATCATGGTCGACGCCAACATGGGCTGGCGCTACCCGGGCGATACCTCCCCGCGCTGGGACCTGCGCACAGCGATCGCGATGGCCCGCGCGATGGAGGCGTTCGACGTCTACTGGCTGGAGGAGCCGCTCTGGTCCTACGACTACGACGGCCTGGCCGAGCTGCGCCGCCAGGCGAACGTGCGCATCGCCGGCGGCGAGCTGAACCACGGCCTGCACGAGTTCCGCGAGTACCTGCGCCACGGCTGCCTGGACGTCTACCAGCCGGACGCCAGCTTCGCCGGGGGCATCACCACCGCGCGAACGGTCGCCGGCATGGCGCACGCCTCGGGCCTCATGTTCTCGCCCCACACCTGGTCGAACGGCATCGGCATGATGGCGAACCTGCACCTCGCCGCCGCGATGCCCAACTGCCCGTTCATCGAGTTCCCCTACGACCCGCCCAATTGGACGCCGGAGTACCGCGACTTCTTCCTGACGGAGCCGATCCGCATCGATTCGAACGGCGACGTCGTCCTGCCCGATAAGCCCGGCCTGGGCATCGAGCTAGACGAAGAGGCCTGCGCGAAGTACGAGGTGTCGTAGCCTTGCGCCAGCGGCCTCCATCTCGCAGAATGTCCCCAATGCGCGCGCTAATCGGTTTGCTGCTAGTTCTCACGCTGGGACTGGTCGCTTGTGGCGGCGGCGATAGCGGCCCACCACCCGTTCCTGAAGGATCGAGCGACACGGTCACAACCGCCTCGGGCCTCCAGATCATCGACATCGTAGTCGGCAACGGGGACACCGTACAAGCGGGCGACACCGTCACCGTCCACTACACTGGCTGGCTAACGGACGGCACCGTGTTCGATACGACGCTCGACGACGGCAACCCGGTCTCCTTCGAACTAAATCCAGCTCGCCTGATCCAAGGATGGGTGGAAGGGATTCCAGAGATGCAGGTGGGCGGTATGCGCCGATTGATCATCCCGCCGGAGCTCGCCTACGGTGATGCGGGGCGATCTGGTATCCCGCCAAACTCCGTGCTGATCTTCGATATCGAGCTGCTAGCCGCGGAGTAGGTACTTATGCCCGCTACCAACGGCCCACCGCCAGTAGAGGCCGAACCGACCACGACAGACTCCGGCCTCCAGATCATCGAGATCGAGTTCGGCGACGGCGAGACTGCGGCCTCCGGCAGCTCCGTCACCGTCCACTACACCGGTTGGCTAGCGGACGGCACCGTGTTCGATAGTTCTGTGGCGCGTGGACAGCCCGCCACCTTCCCGTTGAACGGCGTAATCCAGGGCTGGCAGGAGGGGATCCCGGGGATGCAGGTGGGTGGCAAGCGGAGGCTGATCATCCCGCCCGACCTCGGTTACGGTGAGGGCGGCGCCGGTGGCATTCCGCCCAACTCGGTGCTGATCTTCGATGTGGAGCTACTCGCCACGGAGTAGCGTCGCGCTCTCCAAGCCGGCTTCCGCCAGCAGCTCTCGCATCTGCTCTTCAGTGAGGAACCCGAGGCCGCCTCCGCGGAGCACGCCATCGGCGTCGATGAAGAAGTTGTTGGGCAGGCCGCGCAGCCGGTACTGTTCGGTCACGTCACCGTTGGAGTCCAGCAGGATCGGCAGGTCCAGGTCGAGCTCTTCCCAGAAATCGTTCGCGATCTCGCCCGACTGCCGCTGGTTCACGGCCAGCACCACCAGGCCCTGGTCCTCGAATTCGTTGGCCAGTTGCTGGATGTCTGGCAGCTCGCGGCGGCAGGGCCCGCACCAGGTCGCCCAGAAGTTCACCCAGACCACCTGGCCACGAAAATCGCTGAGCTGATGCACGTTACCGTCCGGGTCTAGCAGCGCGAACTCAGGAGCGGCATCGCCCACATCGGGACTGCTGCCGTCCTGAGCGCCGAGCTCGATCTCAACGCCGCTGTCGAGAAGCACCGTGGCGCTGTCGTCTCCCAGGCGGTCCACGGCGAGCAGTCCGCCCATGATGGCGGCGAGCACAGCCAGCCCGAAGGCCGTACGCGTCCACGAGTGGTCCTTGATCCGACGCCAGACCGACGGCTCGGGAGTCTCCGCGTCCTCTTCCGTTGGCAACTGCGGCGGTTCGCCTGGTGGAAGCTCCATTTGTGTGGCCATTGTTCTTGCACCAATTGTAGCATGGCGCTCAATGTACGTTCGGTGTGATCATAGTCACCCACAGCCCTAGTTCACCCTGCCATGCTACGGAAGATGCCTGACAATCGTTCTGTGGAGCTGCAGGTCTTTATTGAGACCGGCTGCGAGGTATGCGAACGGGCCGTGAGCCTGGCCGAAGACGTGGAGAATGACTATCCGAAGGTGGCGGTGCAGGTGATCGACATGAACGACGCGGATGGACACCGCGACGACGTGTTCGCCGTTCCCACGTTCGTGCTGAACGGGCGCGTCTTCTCACTAGGCAACCCACAGCAGCAGACCCTCCAAGCGGCGATTGAGTCATTGTTGCGGGAGCAGGATTAGCGGTACACTAAACTATGAACATACGCTCCCGTTTCTCTAGGACTTCGTCGCCAAGTCCAGCGCCAGCGAGTAGTAAGCCCGCGCTGCCCAGCAAGGTCAACTTCCTCTCGTCCACCGACATCTTCCGCGACCTGAGCCCAGCAGATCTTGAGGAGCTCGACCGCGTGACGGCCATGAGCACCTGCCGGCGGGGCAAGGTCTTCTACACGCCAGGCGAGACCGGCGAGGTGCTCTTCATCCTCAAGCGCGGTCGGGTCAACCTGCACCGCATCAACCCCGACGGCAAGAAGCTCGTGACCGCCACGATCGGCGCCGGTACCGTCTTCGGTGAGATGTCCCTCGTCGGCCAGGGGATGTACGACACGTTCGCGGAGGCGGCGGAGGACTGCACACTCTGCGTGATGAGCCGAGCGGATGTGGAGCACCTGCTCCTCAGCAAGCCGCGCGTCGGCCTTCGATTCATGGAGCTGATGGCCAACCGCTTACGTGACGTAGAAACTCGCATGGAGAACGTCGCGTTCAAGAGCGTCCCATCGAGGCTCGCCACTTCCCTCCTCCAGCTCGCCGAAGGCGGCAACGGCGAGATCAGCGGCGTCTCCCACCAGGACCTCGCGGATATGGTGGGGACCTATCGCGAGACGGTGACGCGCATCCTCAACGAGTTTCGCGGCGATGGCTACATCAACTTGGGCAGGCTCAACGTGAAGCTCCTCAAGCCGGACGAGCTCCACGACATCGCCGAACGCTAGCCCTTCGCACAGACCCCAAGTACACTAGGTTTCATACCAGCGCCGCAGCAAGCGCGGCCTTGATCGACGTCTGTCTGGAGCGATCTTCACATGCCTTCCGCTGCGCCCGACGTATCTGTTCCGATCCCGATGCTGCTCGCCTTCGCCGAGAGACTGCTGCGCCGGCTGGACGTGCCCGCGGACGACGCGCGCCTCACCGCGCACATCCTGCTGCAGGCCGACCTGCGCGGCGTCGAGTCGCATGGGATGGCCCACCTCGTCGACTTCTACATACGGCGCATCCAGCAGGGCGCGGTCAACCCTCGCCCAGAGCCGCGCGTGACCAGCGAGGCGCCGTCCGCCGCGACGATCGACGGCGATCGTGGCCTCGGCTTCGTCGTAGGCCACCGCGCGATGCAACTGGCGATCGATAAGGCGGCGGAGACCGGCGTCGGCATCGTCACCGTCGCCAACAGCACCCACTACGGCGCGGGGGCGTACTATGGCATGATGGCGCTCGATCGCGAGATGATCGGCCTCTCCATGACCACCGGCGGCAAGCTCCTCGTGCCACCGGGCGGCCGCGAGCGGGCCATCGGCACGAACGTCCTGAGCATGGCCGCGCCGGCACCGCGTGGGTTCCCCTACGTGCTCGATATGGCGACGACCGTCGTCGCAGCGGGAAAGCTGGAGATCGCTATTCGCCGCGGGCGGGCGATTCCCGAAGGCTGGGCGCTGGACGCCGAGGGCAACGCGCTGAGCGACGCGGCACAGCTCCGCTCCGGCGCCCTGCTGCTGCCGCTGGGCGGGTCGGCCACCACGGGGGCCTACAAGGGCTTCGGCCTGGCGATGATGGTCGACATCCTCTGCGGCGCGCTCTCCGGCTTCGGTACAAGCGCCGTCATCGAACCTGGGACAGCCGCCCACTGCTTCGGCGCGCTGCGCATCGACGCCTTCGGCACGCTGGACGAGTACCTGCGGCGCACAGGAGAGCTGATCGATAACGTGAAGGAGTCCGCGAAAGCGGACGGCGTCGCGGAGATCACGATCGCCGGCGAGCTGGAGCATCGGCTCGCGCAGGAGCGTCGCGCCGCCGGCGCGGTACCGCTGCACCCAGCGATCGTCCGCGGCTTCCGCGACGCGGCGGAAGAGCTGGACGTGCCATTCGATCTGTTGGAGGAGGTATAAGATGCCAACTGTGAGCGAACCCCTCTCTCAGCAAGAGCTGAACGCGCTGCGCCAGATCACCACGCCGACCGTCGCGAACGCGATCGAGACGTTCGACATGCGTCCCCGCAACGAGGGCTTCGCGGACGCATCGATCCGCTGCATCCTCCCGGAGCTCGGCGCCATGGCCGGCTACGCCGTGACAGCGAAGATCGCCGCGCGCGAGCGCCCGCAGGGCGCCCTCCGGCCGTGGGAGATGTGGGAGGCGATGGCGAAAGTACCCAAGCCCTATGTCGTCGTGATCGAGGACCTCGACTATCCGACCCCGATCGGTTCGTACTGGGGCGAGGTCAATGGCAGCATCTACCAGGGCCTGGGCGCCGCCGGCGTCGTCACGAACGGCGGCGTGCGCGACCTGCCCGAGGTGCGCGCGACCGGCTTCCACTTGTTCGCCTCCTACATCCTCGTCTCACACGCCTACGTCCAC
>JADFNZ010000030.1 GCA_022563135.1 Chloroflexota bacterium
CGTTCGCCGGAGGACGCGCGCGACCGGCCCGGCGCTTGGGGGCGGGCGTGGGACGTTTCGACGACGCCTTGCGCGGGCTCATCTCTGGCCGCTGGCGAAATAGGCGTGGGCTTCAGCGACATCGCGGCCGATCTGAGCGACGAGCTCGTCGGCGTCCTCAAAGCGGCGCTCATCGCGCAGCCGGTGGAGCAGCTCGATGCGCAGCTCCTGCTCGTAGCAGTCGCCGTCGAAGTCGAAGAGGTGGGTCTCGATCGTAGGCCGGCGTTCGTCGAACGTTGGGCGCTTCCCGACGTTGGTGACGGCCGTGTATGCGCCCTCCCCCAGGTATGCCCGCGTCACGTAGACACCGAAGCGGGGCAGGGCCAGGTCTGGGCCCACCGCGATGTTCGCCGTCGGGAAGCCGATCGTGCGGCCCCGCTCCGCGCCGCGAACGACGGGCCCCCGCAGCGCGAACGGCCGTCCCAGGAGGCGCATGACCGCCTCCATGTCGCCCTGCGCCAGCGCCTCACGGATTTTGCCGGAGCCTACCTTCTCCCCGGTCTCCGTCAGCAGGGAGACCGTCTCCAGGCGAAAGCCGCGGGACTTGCCGAGCGCGCGGAGCTGCGCGGCGCTCCCCTGGCGGTCGCGTCCCAGGGCGAAGTCCGGCCCGAGCAGCAGGAGCTGGAGTTGGAGCTGGTCGATCAGCAGCTCTACGAACTCATGGTAGGAGAGCTGCGCCAGCTCCGAGGTGAACGACAGCACGCCCACGCTATCGACGCCTAGCTCCCGCAGCAGCGCGACCCGCTCCTCCAGGGAGCAGAGGTAGCTCACAGGCGCTTCCGGTCTGAGTACGGCAATGGGATGGGGGTGGAGCGTGATCACCACGCTCGCCAGCTCCTCCGCTCGCGCCCGTTCAAGCAGCACGGCAACCAGGCGCTGGTGGCCGCGGTGGACGCCGTCGAACTTGCCGATCGTGACGGCGCTGGCCCGGCCGGGAGCTACGCGAGCCAGCTCCTCGCGCGCGAGCTGGGTGGTCATGGCCTGGGCGCGCGGACGGCCTCGACTGCGGCGCGCAGGTTCGATGGCGGCGTCAGCGGTGAGATGGCACAGCCCGGCCCGGCCAAGAAGCGCTCACCCTTCGTCTGCGTTATCGCCTCCTGCACCTGCGCCCGCACCTCGTCCGGCGAGCCGCTGAGGAGCGTGCGACGTTCGTTGAGCCCGCCCATCACGGCCTTCTCCGTTCGCCCCGCAACTTCCGTGAGGGAGGGGTTATCCGGCGCGTGCACGGCCCAGTTCACGGCGGCGACGGGATAGTCCAGCAGGCCCTCCAGGCGATTGTTGCCGCGGCAGACGTGGAGGATGTTCATCGGAGCGCCCTCCGCCGCGGCCAGCACCCGCAGGTCGTATTGCCGGCCAAACGCGTCGTACTCCTCATCGGAGCAGGCGTCACGGCTGCCCCACTCCGTCGTCGCGAAGAAGATGCCGTCGGCGCCCGCGCCCAGGGCGGCTCGCGAGTAAGTGGCCAGCGTCTCCGTCACCGGCTCCAGCGCGGCGTGGAGGGCGGCTGGCTCCTCGGCCATCCAGCGTCGCACGAGGTCGCGGTCGCTGTTCGCCATGCGGTCGATGACGGAGAGGGGAGAGAAGACGGTCTGCACGAAGGGAACCTCGCCTTCGAGCTCGCCGGCGATGAGCCGCAGCGCCTCTAACTGCTCGCCGAAGGAGCCGGCCTGCACATCGGCGGGAGTGATCGTTCGGAGGTCGCTGGCTTCGCGCAGCACCCAGTGTTCCGTCTCCGGGCCACGGCTGCCGTCGCCAGAGGGACGGTAGCGGCAGCCCCAAGCCTCAGCGAAGTAGCAGGCGCGGGGGTTCACCTTGAGGTAGTCGTAATCGAAGGCGCGCACCGGCTCGAGCATGGCGGCCGCCAGCCCTTCCGCTGTCCACTCGCGCAGAAAGTCGTGGCCCCAGAAGCTGATCGGCGGCCGGTCGACCGGGTGGCCGCGGAGAGCGGCCGTCACGCGCTCCCGTTTTGTTATCTCGGACACGTTTCTCGCCTCGTTCCGTTAGCTAAAGTGAAAGAGAGGGGCGATACCCCTCTCCATAGAATAGACGATATGTTTCTGTCCGGCATCCTAGCACGGGGTCGGAACGGGGTCAAGCAAAGCGTTCCGATGCCCTTCCTGCGGCTCACCTGCTGGCTCGCCGTTGCCTCCTGGCTGGGCGGCATCTTCTATCTCTCGCAGCAGTCGGAGCCGCTGGGAGCGACAGTTGGTGCGAACGATGCCGTATTGGCGCATCTCGGGCTCTATGCGGGCCTGGCCGCGCTCCTCCTGTGGACTCTGCTGCTCAGCGCTCCCAGGCGCGGTCCTCTCCTCTTGTGGGCCGCGGTTGCATTCGGCCTCGCGGTGGCCTATGGCGTGAGCGATGAGTACCACCAGTCGTTTGTGGCCGGGCGGAGCGCCACGGCTGATGACATCGGCTTCGACGCGGCGGGAGCCGCGTTCGGCGTCGGCTTCGCGCTGCTCGTGGCCAGGTTCGCCGCGCGCTTCTCGCGGCGCTGAAGCCACGCGCCTAAAGGTTCTCTCTGTTCCGCCGATGCTCTAGTAGATACGCAACCGCAAAAAGAGGAACATGATGTCTTCGCTCCGCAAGCTGGCAGAGCTGTCAGCGCTCACCACCGGTGTGCTCCCGCCTGGCGAAGCGGTCGAACGCGCCATCCCGCTGCTACGGGAAGGCATGGGAGCTTCTGACCTCCACTTGATTTATGGCTCGGACGCGGGGTTCCGGTCCTTCGGCGCGACGGCGACCCCCGGCTTTAGCGACGTCGCGCTGTGGCTGATCAATCAGGACCTGACCTCGCGCGACGGCGCATGCGCGTTCGATGTGCGCCAGGGGAAGGTGGAAGCCTTTCGCGCCGCCGCCTCGCGACACCCTTGCGAGTATGTGGCGGCCCTCGTGCCCGTCTCGAATCGCACGGCGGAGATGGTCGTGGCGCGCGGTTCGTGGCCGCGCGGCTTCGGCGCGGGCGCGCACCGATTTCTGCGGTCGGCGCTGCCGGCTACTGCGCTCATCTTGGAGCGCCGGCTCGACTCGAGCCGCGCGGAGAGGCAGCGCCACCAGCTAAGCGCCCTAGCGAACATCTCCCGCGTCATGTCGCAGTCCGAGGATCTGGAGGCGGTGCTGACGAGCATCGCCGGGACTATCTCCACGGTCACGGGCATCGACTACATCTGCGTCGACATCGTTGATGCGGATGGCAACGTGAAGCTCAGGTGTGTCAACTCGTCGCGTCCCGGCACCGAGGAGCTGTGGAAGCGCTGGCAGCGAGGAGCGAGCCGCCCTGACCCGGTACGCAGGACAGTGCTCGCAAAACGGGAGCCGCTGCTCTTCGCCGAGGCACAGACGGACGAGCGCATCCCTGAGGGCGGCAGAAACTACTTCACTCGTACGCTCATTCGCTCAACGGCCTGCTTCCCGCTCCTGGCGAAGGACGAAGTGCTCGGTGTGCTATCGTTCGCTTCGCACCGGCCGCTGGAGTTCACCTCGTCAGAGATCGAGCTGCTGGAGGGGCTCGCGGCGCAGGTTGCCGCTGCCATCAAGGGCATACAGCTCTACCAGGAGCTGGCGGAGTCTGGCTCGCAGCTCAAGCGCCTGAACGACCAACTTCAGCAGAGCATGGGGGTGGAGCACCACCTGGCCCGCACTGACACGCTCACCGGCATCCCCAATCTCCGCTTCCTGGACGAGACGATCCAGGCCGAGTGCACCCGCGCGCGTCGCTACGGGAAGCCCTTAAGCATCGTCATGGCCGACGTCGACCACTTTAAGCTCGTCAACGACCAGTACGGACACGCCGCGGGCGATCACGCCCTGCGCTTTGTCGCCCGCCTGGCGCGCGAGAGCTGCCGTGAGGTCGATGTCGTGGGACGCCGGGGCGGCGATGAGTTTCTGTTCGTGCTGCCGGCGACATCGCTCAAGGACGCCGCGATCTTCGCCGAGCGCTTTCGCGAGAGATTGGCCGAGAACCTTGTGCCCAACCCCGCCGGCGACCCGATCCAGCTCACGATCAGCCTGGGTGTCGCGCAGTGGGACGACGAAACGATGAAAGGGCCGGGCTGTATGCTCGATCAGGCCGACCAGGTCATGTACGCTGCGAAGGCGCTGGGCCGCAACCGAACGATGGTTGCGGACGGCGATTCCGCCCGCGCCGCCTAACCCCCCGCCTCCGCTACGACCGCGACCAAGCTGATATCGCCGAAGATGGTGTCCTGCTCGGCGGAGAGCTGTACCGCCTTGATCAGCTCAAGCACGGCGAGGAAGGCGACGATCACGTCCACACGGGTTCGGCAGGACGAGATGAACGTGCGAAAGCTGAGCCGCTTCCCCCGTCGCAGCGCCTCTGAGAGCTCCCGCACCTTCTGCCCCACCGTGACCGTATGCCGCTCCACCACTCCCTGGGGCTCCTCCTCAGGCTCTCGCGCCAGCACCTCCTGAAAGATGTTGAGCAGGAGCTCAAGCGTGACGCCGTCCAGGCCCGTGGGCAGCGGCAGGTTGTTGGGCGGCGCCAACCGCGGATAGGCGTGAAGCCCGCGCTCCTCGATCTCGCGCAGAACGCCGGCGGCCTGCTTGAAGCGCTGGTACTCTCGAAGCCGCCGCACTAGATCCTCGCCGATCTCCTCCTCCGGCTCCTCGTCGACGCCCGGCCGTGGCAGAAGTGCCCGCGATTTCAGGTAGAGGAGTCGCGCGCCGATGGCGATGAACTCAGCTAGCGCGATCGCGTCGATCTGTTCGGCCGAACGAAGGAAGGAGAGGTACTGATCGGTGACCTGCACCAGGGACACCGCGGTAACATCCAGGTCCTCCTTCTCGATGAGCTGGAGGAGCAGGTCGAGCGGCCCTTCGAAGACCGGGAGCTGGAACTGGAAGGCGGCGGTGCGTTCTGTCTCAGAGGTCATGGCGGGACAGCCTTGAGCCACAGGATAGCAGAATCAGAACGGAGAGGATACGCGGCACGCGTTCGCCTCTTTCCGCCACAGATGGGCACAGACCACCACAGACATGGTCGAGGCCGGACGGGTGGGGTGAGCGGTCGAGATCCGTTTTGCAAAATCGCCTTATTTGGTCTACGCTGGTAGGCATATGTGATTCCGGCCTGCGGGGAACTTGCCAGCGGATAGATATGGATATAGACGGGTAGCGGAATGCTTAGTCTCATTATTGTATCGTCAGTAGCAGGAGGAGCTGCGCTTGTAGGCATTCTCCTGTGGCTGAGAGAGATGTTTAGGCAGCGAGTGCCTGAACTCAGGCAGCGTGAGGTAATCATCACGCAAATCGTCGCGTTCCTCCGGCTCAATGATAGAGACCCGGGAAAGAATGGAAGGCTCTTCATTACGAACCAGCGCCTCATCTGGGAGCCAATCCGCTTCCCTCTTCCTAAGCTCGGCGCCCAGGCTTGCGAACTGACCGAGATTGTCGAATGCATAATTACTGAGCCCCTAAGCTTCATTGGGCGGACGGTTCTAAGCGTTGCTGTGAACGACCAAACGTGGGAATTGTGGATAGGCATTTGGCCTTCCCAGCAACTGGCCGAAGAATGGAGAGACCGAATCTTGGCGCAGCCTCAGTCTGCGGCTCAAGACTCTTAGAGTATGGAGCCTTAGAAAGAATGGGGGGGGGCTGCTTCTTTTGCCGGACAGCCGCGTGCCAGATTCTTCGCTGCGCTCAGAATGACGGATCGCGGCTCCAACGCGCGCAACGCTGCTCTCGTGCGGGAATACAGCGGGGGCAGCCGGTGTCCGGCTGCCCCCGCAGGCGGTGTCCGGCTGCCCCCGCAGGCGGTACTCACGCTTGAAGGTCAGGCCGGAGCCGCCTCCGTCGCTCCTGACCAGAGGGGCCGGCCCAGCGCGCTGCCCACGATCTGCGCTCGCTCGGTCAGCTCGCGGAAGCGGGCGAAGTTGAGCGACTGCGCGCCATCGGAGAGCGCATGGTCCGGGTTCGGGTGGACCTCTACCATCACGCCGTCCGCCCCTGCGGCGATGGCGCCGAGGGCGACCGGCGTTACGAGCGACCATTTGCCCGTGCCGTGGCTCGGGTCGGCGATGAGCGGCAGGTGGCTCATCTGCTTTACGAGCGGGATGGCGTTGATGTCCACGGTGTTGCGGGTGGCCGTCTCGAACGTGCGGATGCCGCGCTCGCAGAGGATCACGTTCGGGTTGCCCGTGTTCAGGATGTACTCGGCCGCCAGCAGCCAGTCCTCGATCTTGGAAGCGAGGCCGCGCTTCAGCAGCACGGGCTTGCCCGACCGGCCGGCCTCCTCCAGCAGGTTGAAGTTCTGCGCGTTGCGCGTGCCGATCTGGAGCACGTCCGCGTACCGGGCGACGAGCGCAACGTCGCTGACCGCCATTACCTCCGTTACCACGGGAAGGCCGGTCTCGTCGCGGGCCTGCGCGAGGTAACGGAGCCCTTCCTCCTCCAGGCCGCGGAAGCTGTAGGGGGACTGGCGCGGCTTGAAGGCGCCACCACGCAGGAGATGGGCGCCGGCGTCTTTGACCGCCCGCGCCGTCTCCATCAGCTGCTCTTCGCTCTCCACGGCGCAGGGCCCGGCGATGATCACGGTCTTGCCTGACCCCACCTGCACTGATCCGATCGTTACTACCGTGTCGACAGGGTGGAACTCGCGGCTCGCGAGCTTGTAGGGGGCGCTGATGCGGACGGTGCTCTCCACGCCCGCCATCGTCTCCAGCTCATCGCCCAGCTCAGGGTAGATGCGTCCGACTACACCGATCACGGTGCGTTCCACGCCCTCGATCGGGTGGCCGTCAAGCCCGGCCTCTTTCAGCCGAGTCATGACTTCTTCGAACTCCTCTTTGCTGTAGTTCTTCTCCATGATGATCATCATGCCTATGTCGCCTCCGTCGTCTCGTCCGTGTGGTAGTTCTGGTCCGGGCGGAGGACCTCAGCCCCCCGCAGGTATACATGCACCACTTCGCGCGCCTCCTTCTCCGTATTGACGTGGAGGAGGATGCGCAGGCAGTTGGCGAGGCTGCCCGGAACGTCCATCTCGTGGCCACAGAGGAGGGCGGTTTCGGTCCAGCCCAACCTCCGGGCGGCGACGGCGGGGAACTCGGCGTTGAGATCGCGCGTGGTGGTGAAGATTGCGCTCGCCACATCGTCGACTCGAAAGTCGTTGGCGCGCATCATCTCCGCCAGCAGCTCTGTCGTAGCCTCAAGGATCGCCTCGGGGCTGTTCGTGTCGACGGTCGTCGCCCCGCGGATGCCTCGACAGCGCACACTCATACCGGCCGTGTTCCCGCGCTTGCAGGTTCCCGGGCCTTGGTGCTAGCGTCCAAAGACGCCGGCCTGAAGACCAGAGACATAGGCGCCGGCCGCAGGACCAGAGCGTGTCCCGGGCGGGTTCGTACGGCGTGACCGCCGCACCGCGCTAGACGCTGGCCCTCGGTTGGCCGGTGAGCACCTCCACATATTCCCGTACCTTCGCTTCCCTTTCCGTTCGAGGCGAGGCCTCGATGACATCGAGGATCGCGCTGCCCACGATCGCGGCGTCGGCCTGGCCGTGCAAGGCTTCGACGTGCTCTCGCTTCGAGATGCCGAAGCCCACGGCCAGGGGCAGATCCGTGTGCCGCCGTACCCGTTCCAGCAGCTCCCCCACCTGTGGGGGCAGCGTCTGGCGGGCACCGGTCACGCCAGCGACGCTCACGCAGTAGACGAAGCCTGAGGCCTGCCGCACTGCCCGGGCGACTCGCTCGTCCGTGGACGTCGGCGCCAGGAGCGGGATGAAGTCGAGGCGGCTGGCCCGACAGCGGGCCGCCAGCTCCCCCGCCTCCTCCGCCGGCACATCGACGGCGATCAAGCCGTCCGTCCCGGCCGCGGCAGCGTCGCTGATAAACCTATCCCGCCCGTAGGCAAGGATAGGATTGTAGTATGTCATAAGAACAAAGGGAATCTCAACCCCTCTGTTACGCATTCGCTCGATTAACTCCAGGCAGCCTCTTGCGGTCATGCCGGCCTTGAGCGCCCGAAGGGTGGAGCGCTGGATCGTGGCGCCGTCCGCCATCGGGTCCGAGAATGGTATGCCAAGCTCGATGACATCGACGCCGCCCGCGATGAGCGCGTCGACGATCTCGGGCGTCGCGTCGACGTCCGGGTAGCCGGCCGTGATGTAGGCGATGAAAGCGATGCGGCCATCGCTTCGCGCCGCCGCCAGCGCCCGTTCGATGCGGCCCTGTCCTGCTGTTCCGGCTGGACTCATCGCGATCAGCTTGAGGTGACTGCCGCGAGCGCGATGAAGCTCACGAGGTTGAAGAGGAGATGAGCGGTCATGCTGGGAAGGAGCGAACCGGTGCGGTAGTACAGCCAGGCGAAGAGCATGCCGATCGCTGCGAACGGCAGCACCAGCCCAACCGTATCGACGCTGGTGACGTGGAAGGCGCCGAAGAGGAAGCCGCTAGCCACCAACGCGCCGAGGAGGCCGAAGGGGCGGATCAGGCCGGCAAAGATGAAGCCGCGAAAGAAGATCTCTTCGGCAAGCGGCGCCATGATCACCGTCGCGAGGCCCGTGAGGGGGAGCACCGCGCGGCTCTCGAAGAGTTGGTCGAGCTCCTCCTGTTCCGGCACCGCCGCGTCCGCGCCAACGACGGTGAGGAGGACGGAGTAGGCGATGATGCCGACGTACGCACCACCCGCGGCCGCGAGCGGCAGCCACCACTGGTCCAGGTTGAAGCCGCGCAGTCCGAGCTCTCGCCAGCTGAGGTGATACTTCCAGACGGAGAAGCCCGCTGCCAGGGCGATGAAGCCGCCATCGAGAAGCACGATGGTAACGATCAGGCTGGCGACGATCTCGCCCGACGTGAGGTCATCTTCAGTGCCTGCGATCGAGGCGATGATGAGGGACGAAGCCCAGAGCAGGGTAGGTAAAGCCAGCGCCAGAAGGATCGCGGGGAGGCCCCACGGCTTCGGCCCAACTCTAGCGGGCGGTTGGCTGATCGGCGGCGCTGGCCCGATCGTCTCCAAGCTGCGCTCCTTCTTGTTACACTGCATTGTCGCGGATCAGCCGCCACAAGACTAGACCGCCCAAGATCGATGCGTATCTCCGTGATCATCCCCACGCTCAATGAGGCCTCCACGATTGAGAGGACGCTGGAACGCGTGCGCCGCCTCGAGCCGTACGAGATTATCGTCGCGGATGGCGGCAGCAGCGATGCGACACGTGAGCTGGCGGCGCCGCTCGCCACAGTCGTGACGAGCCGGCGCGACCGCGGCCGGCAGCTTAACGCCGGCGCCGCCCGCGCGACCGGCGACGCCTTCGCCTTCCTCCATGCGGACGTTCGGCTACCGAGCGACGCCTTCGAGGCGATCGCAGGGGCGCTGCGCGACCCTGAGGTGCTGGGCGGCTACTTCAAGGTGCGTTTCGGTCGACGCCCGTACGAGGTGTTCGTAGCCGCGCTGTACGATCTGCTGCGGTTCGGCGGAAGAGCCGTCATCTACGGCGACTCGACGATCTTTGTGCGGCGGGAGGCGTTCGAGCGGCTGGGCGGCTTCCGCGACTACCCGATCATGGAGGACGTGAACTTCGTCAGCCGGCTGCGTCTGCTCGGCCGTGTCGTGGGGCTGCACCAGATCGTCGTGCCTTCTACCCGGCGCTGGGAGCGAGGCGGCCGGCTGAACGCCTGGGCGTCGTGGTGGGCGATCCAGCTGCTCTACGGCCTGCCCATCTCCCCGCACTGGCTGGGGCGTCTCTACCGGGCGGTTCGTTAGTGTTGGTGATCACGGAGCGGCTATACTGCAGCCGTTAGGATTAGCTACGTATGGAATCGATCTACTGGGTCTTCACCCACCGCTGCAACCAGTACTGCTCGCACTGCTACAACCATTCGCGCCCCGGCGCGCCCACCATCACGCTCGCTGAGGCGGACGCAGTGCTCGCGCATCTCCCGCGGCCGAACCGCCTCATCCTGAGCGGGGGAGAACCGTTGGTGGAGAAGGAGCTCCTGCTCCACATCGTACGCGCGGCCCGCGAGCGGTTCGGTCAGCACCCATGCCTTGCTCTCCAGACGAACGGAGACTTTCTGGACGCGGATGCGCTGGATGAGCTGCTGGACGCGGGCATCCGCCACGTCAGCATCGCCAGCCAGGACCCGTATCATGCCGAACGAACCGGGCAGCGGGAGCGGCTGACCGGCCTCCTGCGCAATCGGGCCCTGATCGAGGTCGATGTCGGCGACCCTTCTGCATCAAGGGGGCAGGAACGCACCTTTTCGTTCTGGGGCGCCACGCCGGAGCTCTGGCTCCGCGGCCTCTGGCCCCGCGGCCGGGCGCTTCGCAACGGCATCTGGATGCGCGACCCCGATCACAACTTCTGCGCGCTCTGGTCGGGGGCGCTCGGCTTTCTGGATGACGGCAGCTCCAGGCAAGAGGTCGCGATCCAGCTAACGCGCGTCTATCCGTGCTGTCCGGGAACGGTGGAGCCGCTTGGCGATGTGGCCGAGGAGCCGCTGCTCGCCATCCTGGATCGCCACCGAGGCGACCCGATGTGGGAGGCGCTCAACCGAGGCGAACCGTGGTCGATGGGCGAGGCCTCCGGCGTGGACGCCGAGTTCGCCCGCCGTCGCATTCAAGAGCTCGGGAGCGTCTGTCTCTGGTGCGATGAGTACTTCACGAAGTATCGCTCCCGCAAGGGCGGCTACCGCAACGATGCCGTTCAGCCCTGGGGCGAAGGGGAACGTCGCGCCAAACCGGGGCCTCAACCACTGCCACTGACCGGTGAGCTCGCTCACAAGAGCTAAGCGAGACGGGCGCGGCGCTGCGGTCATCGTCATGGCGCGCGCCCCTAGTCACGATGAGGGCAAGACGCGCCTGCGGCCCGTGCTCTCAGATGAGGAACGCCTCCGGCTGCAGGAGGCGTTCCTGCGCGATGCCGTCGCGGTCGCGCGTGAGGCTAGCGTAGGGCCTGTGTATGTGGCGTACACGTCTGCCGGCGCCGCCCCGTGGGCGAAGGATGAGTTCGAGGCCGGCGTCGTCGCGTTCCCGCAGCAGGGCGACGATCTGGGGGCACGCATGCTGTCCGCACTTCGCCACGTTACCCGCCTTGGCTTTGGGCCGCTGGTGATGATCGGCACGGACGCGCCGCTCCTCCAGCCGTCGCACATCCAGGCGGCCGTGCGCGAACTCGAACAGGCCGATCTCTGCCTGGGCCCTAGCGCGGACGGTGGCTACTACCTGATCGCCTGCTGCGACGTGGAGCCGAAGCTGTTCACAGGGCCGCCGTGGGGGACGAATCGGGTGCTCGATAGTACGCTGCGCATCGCGGCGCAACACGGCCTGCGCTGCCGTCAAATCGACACGCTCTACGACGTAGATACGCCGGACGACCTGGCGAGGCTGCGAGAGGACCTGGCGCGCCTGGCGAATGAGCCCGGCTTCCATATGCCGGAGCACACAGCGAAAGCGCTGGGCGGGTTGGGCTCGCTAGTCTAGCAGGAACTCACGGGCCAGAGTAAGGAACCGCTCGAGCTGGTCGTGGTGGACCCAGTGGCCCGCTCCCGAGATCTGCACGCAGCGGTAGTCGCGGAAGGCGCTGGCGCGGCCGTCCTCCTCCGGGTCGCCGGCCCAGCTCTCCTCGCCGCGGACGAGCAGCACCGGGCCGCGGATCTGGTTCCAGATCTCGCGCGCATCGCCCACGTTAAACTCGTACGGTGAGTGCGCGCGCACGTAGTTATCGAACTTCCAGGAGTAGGTGCCGTCTTCGTTCTGACAGGTGCCGTGCACGGTGAGGTGGCGCGCCATCTCCGAGGTCAGGTGCGGGTTCTCATGCTCCATCCGCTTGGTCGCCGCCTCGATCGACTCGTAGCGGCGAGGCGCGCGCCGTTCCAGCTCGCGCATGTCCGCGATCCACTTGCGCATGCGGAAGTGGGCGGGCTGGTGCTGGAGCATGGGCCGCGGCCCCAGCCCTTCGATCGAGATGATCTTCGTCACCCGGTCCGGGCAGACGCCCGCGTACTGCAGGGCGATGCCGCCGCCCATGGAGTGGCCGATGATCGTGAGCGGGTCGCGGTCGATCTCATCCGCCAGCGCGGAGATGTCCAGCACGAACTCCGGCATGCTGTACTGCCCGCCGACCGCCTGGCCGCTGTCGCCGTGGCCGCGCAGGTCCGGGGCGTAGAGGGTGTAGTAATCACTCAGTCCTTCTGCGACGCCGTCCCAGTTGCGGGCGTGGTCGCGGCCGCCGTGGATGAGCAGAAGCGGCGGCTTGGTCCCGTCGCCCCAGACGACGTAGTGCAGCTTTAGCCGCTGCGAGGTGTAGTATCGGGACTCCGGTTCGATTGGGGCCTCCTTCTGTATGCGGTCATGGAAGCTAAACGTACGCCGGGCAGCCTAGGCGCAAGTGTGCCCGAACTGGCGCAGCAGCGAGAGGAAGTCCGCGAAGCCGATGGCGCCGTCCGGCGGCAGCTCGTCCCACGGATCGCCGCCCGGGGCCTGTCCGCCGCGGTCGAAGCGCGGGTGATAGACGCCCGGCCCTGGGTCTGCCGTCGTGATCGGGTCGCTGGAGCGGCTGATCGCCGCTGTGCCGTTAGCGTCGTTGGTGTTGAAGTGCTGGAGCACGAGCAGGAAGTCCGCGAAGGCGACCGCACCGTCGAAGTTCGTGTCGAAGAGGTCCCAGTAGACGAGCGGGTCGCGCTGGCCGCCCAGCAGTTCGATCGCCGAGACCTCTTGCAGGTTCGTGCAGCCGTCCTGGTCCAGGTCCTCTACATCATCGGTGATGCCGTTGGCGAGCGTATCGGCGTTAGTCGGGTCCAGGCCGGCTTTGTACTCGCCCAGCAGGTCCAGGCCGTCGCCGTCGGCGTCGTCCGTCGGGGCCGGGCTGGTGGAGCCGAAGTAGTACTTCTCGAAGCCGTCAAGCACGCCGTCGTTGTCGACGTCGCCATCGGGGTCGGTCGCTAGGTCCTCCGCGACGTGGAGCATGGGAACGAAGCGCCAGTTGGCCCAGAACTGGTGGAGGCTATCAGCGTGGCGGTCGGGCATGCCGAACTCGTCGATGAAGCCGCTCTGGCCCAGCGGGAAGATGAACTCGCCGAGCACCGTGGGCCCGACCTCGATGATCTCCTCCCAGATGCCGCGGTTGCCGATGGGCGTCGGGTCGAAGACGAGGTTCGGGAAGAGCGCGGCGAGCGGGTGGACGTAGGTGCTGTTCGGCCGCGCGATGTCGGCGGGAATGCCGCCCAGGTTCGTCGCTGTGGTGGAGAGCGCATCCCGCACGACGATGCGCCAGTCTACTGCGTTGAAGTAATCGCCGGTGTACTTCTGGGAGTATGCGCCCAGCGGCCCGCCCGCGGCGGAGTCGATCGCATGCTGGATCTGGTCGAGCCCAGGCGTGCCGAGGCCGGTGCCGGAGAACTCGTCGCCGTAGATGGCGCTGGAGAGCTGGCTGATCAGGCTGTTCAGGAAGGTGACTTCACCGGCGATCGTGGTGTCGTTTACGGGATCGGTAAAGCCGCGGCCGAAGAAGGGGCTGGCGATGTGCGTCTCCAGCGCCGCGAGCACGGTATCGACGGCGGGGTTGCCGCCGTTGCCAACGCCGTCGACCGCCTCGCGCAGCCGGGGGATGAGATAGCGGCCGAACGCGCCCTTCCCCTCGAGGCCGGCGAGGTCCTCATTGAGCTGGCGCTGCTCGTCACGCGTCCAGGTGCTGTCCGCCGCGAGCCGCTCCAGGATGAAGATGACGCGCTGCTGCCGGCCAAAGCCGCGTCCGTCATCCGCCGTTGCAGCCTTGTTGTTCCAGTTCGAGGTGTAGCCTGCCGCCGGGTTG
>JADFNZ010000031.1:0-10596 GCA_022563135.1 Chloroflexota bacterium
GCTCACCGGGCTCGACCGCGCCATCCGCGAAGGTCGCACCCTGACCGATGACGAGGTAGCGCTTCTAGAGCCGATGATCACGATGAGCGAGAACGACCCCGCCTTCGAGCTCTGGGCGGAGCTCGCCGAGGGAGAAGCCGTGGCCGGTTACCTCCACTCGATCGGCATCACGACGTTCGAGCCCGGCAGGCCGGGAAACTGGGCGGCGAGCCGTATCTCGCCCAAGGACCTAGCATTGCTGCTCACGATGCTCGCTGGCGGCGAGATCCTCGACGCGCCGAGCCTCGCGTTCGCGCTCGATCTGATGGGCAGCGTCGTGCCTGAGCAGGACTGGGGCGTGACAGCCGGCGCGCCGGACGGCGCGAGCGTGCTGCTCAAGAACGGCTGGGTCTATACGGAGCCGGACGATTGGTGGGTGAATAGCGCCGGCATCGTCTACCCGGCCGATGGCGCGTCGCCCTACGCCATCGTCGTCCTCACCAGCGATCAGGTCACCAAAGAGGAAGGGATCGCCGCGATCGAGCGAATCGTCTCTGAGATCCACGCCGCGCTGGAGGCGACGCCGCGCTAGCCCTTCCGTTCGATGAGCTGCAGAGCTACTCCATGTGCCGCCTCACGCGGGATCCGCGCTACCCGCGTGTTTGGGAGCACACCCCGCTCCGGCGGGGAGACCGGAACACCCTTCGCCTGCAGCTCGCGCACGGCGCCGTCGAGGTCGTCGACCTCGACGGAGAGCGAGAACATCCCCTCGCCGCGTTCGGCCAGGTAGCGGGCGACGCGATGATCCGGCGTCGTCGGCTGCACCAGCTCCAAGAACGCATCGCCCACGGGCAGCGCCGTCAGCTCCATGTGCGTGCCGTCTGGCTGCTCCGTCGTCTCCGCCTCCAGGCCGAGCGCGTTTCGCCACGCGGCCACAGCGGGAGCGGTCTCCTCCACAGCAAGCACGATGTGATCCAGGCGGCGAAGATCCATCTCCATACCCTCCAACGAGACTAGCCGGCCGTTCCGGCAGGGTGCTCTCTCTTGCGATAGACTGCGAACGCATTCCAGGGGCGAAAGAGGCCGCTGTCGCAGACGGCGCGGTCGAGCGGGATCAGCTCCGGCCCCAGCGTCTCCAGCAACCGCCGGGCGTCGCCGCCGCTACCATCGAGTCTGCCGAGCAGCCGCGCCGCCGCGCTGCGCGCCCGGCCCCGCCAGCCGGCCGGCAGGGGCCCGGGCTGCCCGACCGGCTGCAGGATCACCATCAGCCCGAAGAGCGCACCGGTCCCGCGGACGGAGACCTCGTTCAGGTAGCGACGGAAGATCTCCAACGTCTCCTCCGCGCGCACGCCCTCAAACGGGCTCACGTCGTCGCGATTGGAGAGATCCGCGTTCGGCCAGACGATCTTCCAGTGGCGCAGGAAGCGGCGGTGCGCCTGCGCCCGCTCGAACGCCGCGGCGAACAGCCGCTTCTTCGCGTCGACGAACTGGTAGCGCGTCTCGCCCACGTAGTCGTGCAGGAAGAAGTACCCGCCCGGGGCGAGGCTCCGGTTGATCTGGAACGCCATGTGCTCCAGGTTGAGCAGGTGGTGCATGCAGCCGGACGAGATGATCACATCGTGCGCATCCTCCTCCAGCTCCACGAAGTTAAGGTCCTCCTGCCGCGTCATCACCCGGCCGGGGAACTTCTCGCCCAGCTCGCGCTCACGCCGCGCCAGCGACTCACCGCTCACGTCGTAGAAGGTGAGCATAAGCGAGGGGTTTGTCTCCAGGATGCGCTCCTCGTGCCGCAGCCAGCCCGCTCCCAGCATGAGGCCGCGCCGGAACGTCCCGTAGCGGCAGATCGTCTCGTACCAGCCCGTCTTCGCATCCCCGCTGAAGCGCTCGTTGTGGTAGGCGTCCGTGACCGGCCACTCCACGTCCAGCGTGAAGAGGTGCGGCCGGTCCCAGAACGCCGCCTCCTCGCGCAGCATCCGGTCGTACCGTTCGTCCCGTTCGACGTGCAGCACGTCGGCAACGCCCGCCTCCGTCATGGCGACGCCTTCTCGATCAGGAGGGTGCGGACCTCGTGCGAGAAGCCGGGCTTCAGATCGGCCACCAGGGTGCCGGGAGCGTTGCCCGGCCGCGGGTCGCTCACCTCCACGCCTTCGCCGCGCAGCCGCTCGACGGTCCGCGCCACGTCGCCGACGCGATAGGCTGCGCCCCAGAGCAGATCGCGCTCGCCCGGGCGCTCCGGCGCCCCTTCGGCTGTGCTCAGGGCAGGCCCTTCTGCTTCGCTCAGGGCAGGCGCCTCGCCCGCCAGCTCCAGGATCGCGTCGCCCAAGCGCAGGAAGTAGAGCCGTCGCCCTCCCGGCCGGTCGAGCGTCAGCCGCAGATCGAGGCCGAGCGCCTCGTGCCACAGCCGCAGCGAGGCGGCGAGATGCGACGAGCCCACGACGACGTGATCGACCGCGGCGACGGCCGCGCCGTCCTCGGCAAGCGGGCGCGCCTCCGGCAGGGCGGCCGCGGGCGAGCGGTGCTGAATGAGGAATGCGCGCACGCCGCGCGTCGCCTCCTCCGGCATCCGCGCGTTCGTCCATTCTCGGCGCGCGCCGCTATCGAGATCGACGCCATCGCCGTCCGCGGGATCGAGCACGGCCAAGCCATGCGAGCGCGCCAACGAGACAGCGGCCGCGATATCGTCCGTCCCCAGCGCGATCGCATAGAGCCCCTCGCCGGCGGTCGCCAGGTGCCGCTCCAGCGACTGCCGCCAGGGAGAATCCGCTCCCTCCGCGTCCGGAGCGAGCAGCTCCACGTAGCAGTTCTCAAGGCGAAAGAGGACGTTTGCGGTGCCGTACTGCGGATGGCGGCCGCGCCAAGAGGGGGCCAGCCCGAGCAGCCGCCGGTAGTTCGCCGACGCGGCCTCCACGTCACGGACGGCGATCACGAGATGATCGAGCGTCAGCGGCGTCATCAGTCGAAGCGACGCACGGTCGCCGCGTCCACCAGCTCGACCAGCACGCCGTGGAGCGCCGTTGGGTGGAGGAAGGCGATCTGCCCGACGAGGCCCTCGCGCGGCTCCTCATCGATGAGCGGCACCGCCTTGCGCTTCAGCCCGGCCAGCGTCGCGCGGATGTTATCCACCTCCAGGCAGACGTGGTGCAGCCCTTCTCCGTGGCGCTCCAGGTAGCGGGCGATGCCCGTCTCATCGTCGACCGGCTGGAGCAGCTCAACGAGGCTGTTCCCCAGGTCGAGCAGCGCCGCGCGCACACCCTGGTCCTCGATGTGCGCTTCCTCCAGCAGGCGCATGCCCAGCGCATCGCGAAAGAGCGCGTACGTCTCCTCCAGGCTGCGCACGACGAGACCGGTGTGGTGGATGCGCTTGGGGATCACAGGCCTTCGCGCTCGCGCCACTCGCGGATCTCTCCGGCGTGGGCCTCGTAGTGGCCATAGCCTCCGCCTTCCAACAGGCGGGTCGCCGTGCTCGGCGTTCCGTCCTCCTTCGGCTCGAAGCGCTCGTCCGGCACGTCCCTGGCGGCGCGGACGAAGTTCATGTGGGCCTGCCGCCAGGTGGCGACGACGGTGACGGGACTGATCGCCTGTGCGGACGCCGCGAACTTCGCGTTCCTTTCGTCCGCATCAGCGTAGTCCACGCCTTCCGGCAGCGGCCGCTCGCCGCGCGCGAACCGCCGGAGGACGCCGCCGAACTCTCGCTCCCAGCCGAGGCTATGGGCGATGATCTCCCGCACGCCCCACTCGCCGCACCAGACGCGCATCATCTGCGCGTCGTCCAGCCCCGCGATCGCCTCACACAAGCTCTCATACTCGCGTTCCATCTGCTGGAGTTGCTCCTCTTTCGCCGGCATCGCCCCTCCAGCGAGGCGACGCACACGGGCGTTGTTCGCTCCACCTCGCGGCCCTTCGGCCTGGCTAGACCGTCAGCGAGCCCTGATACTCGCCCCACACGCCGCGCAGGACGCCGCAGATCTCGCCCAACGTGACGTCGCCCTCGACGCACTCGATCAGGTGCGGGACCACGTTGTCCGTGCCCTGCGCCGCCTCCTCCAGTCCGCCGAGCAGCCGTCTCACGCGTTCGTCGTCGCGGTCCGCCTTCAGCTCCCGCAGCCGGGCGAGCTGGCGCTGCTCCACCTCTGTATCGACGCGCATCAGCCCCTCGATCGGCAAATCGTCCTCCTGATACTCGTTGACCCCGACGACGACGCGCTGCTTCTCCTCGATCTGCCGCTGCATCCGGTAGGCACTCTCCTGGATCTCGCGCGCCTGGTAGCCGCGTTCGATCGCCGTGAGCGCGCCGCCCATCGCGTCGATCCGGTCGATGTACTCCTGCGCGCCGGCCTCGACCTCGTCGGTGAGGCGCTCGATGTAGTACGAGCCGGCGACGGGGTCGACCGTATCGGCAACACCGGACTCGAAGGCGATCACCTGCTGGGTGCGCAGCGCGAGCTCCGCCGCCTCACGGCTCGGCAGGGCGAGCGCCTCGTCCTTCGCGTTGGTGTGGAGCGACTGCGTCCCGCCGAGCACGGCGGAGAGCGCCTGGAACGCCGTGCGCACGATATTATTGTCCGGCTGCTGCGCCGTAAGCGTGGCGCCGCCGGTCTGCGTGTGGAAGCGCAGCTTCATCGAGTTCGGGTCCTTAGCGCCGAAGCGCTCCCTGGCGATGCGCGCCCAGAGGCGGCGGGCAGCGCGGAACTTGGCGATCTCCTCCAGGAAGAGGCTGTGGCAGGCGAAGAAGAACGCCAGCCGCGGCGCGAACTCATCGAACACGAGGCCGGCCGAGAGCCCCGCCTCCACGTAGGCGATCGCGTTCGCCAGGGTGAAGCCCACCTCCTGCGCCGCGGTGCAGCCCGCCTCCCGCATGTGGTAGCCGCTGATGCTGATCGTGTTCCAAGAGGGCAGCTCGTCCTTGCAGTAGACGAAGACGTCCGTGATCAGGCGCATGGAGGGCCGGGGCGGGAAGATGTACGTGCCGCGGGCGATGTACTCCTTCAGGATGTCGTTTTGCGTCGTCCCGCCGACCTGCGCCAGATCTGCCCCCTGCTTCTTCGCCACGCCGGCGTAGAGCGCGAGCAGGATCGGCCCGGTGGCGTTGATCGTCATCGAGGTCGTGACTTGATCGAGCGGGATGCCCTCGAAAAGCGTCTCCATATCGCGCAGCGAGCAGATCGAGACGCCCACCTTGCCCACCTCGCCCTCCGCCATCGGGTCGTCTGCGTCATAGCCGATCTGCGTGGGCAGGTCGAACGCTACGGAGAGGCCGGTCTGGCCCTGCGAGAGCAGGTACTTGTAGCGCTGGTTGGACTCCGTCGCCGTGCCGAAGCCGGCGTACTGGCGCATCGTCCAGAGGCGGCCGCGGTACATCGTCGGCTGGATGCCGCGCGTGTAGGGGTAGTCGCCGGGGAAGCCAAGCTTCTCTAGGTACGGAAGTCCTTCACCGTTCGGGGAGGCATCTTCTGGCGAGTAGACCGGCTCCACGGGCGCTCCCGAGCTCGTCTGGAACGCGGCGTCGCGCTCCGGCGAACGCTCCTGCGCCTGCCGGTACGTCCCCTCCAGCCACTCACGCTTGCTCTTGCTCATCGGCGCGCGTCAGTGTATCGCGGCTTCCGCGAAGGTGTCAACGCGGCCGCGCTAGGTACAGCGTTGCATAAAGGCGCCTACGCACATAGACTTATCTCGGTTCTTGGTAGGAGGCCGCACTTGTTCCACATGCCATTTCGTCCCGTCATCGCCATCATATTGCTCTGCTTCGGCGCGATCGCTATCGCCTGCAACGGCGGCGGAGGCAGCGACGCCCCGCTTACGCTGGCGGGGTATTTCCAGCGGCTGCAACGCCTCGATCACCAGGCTAAGGAGCGGAACGACGCCCTAGCGGAAGAGCTCGATGCGGCTCTCGAACGAGCGGAATCCGAAGAGGAACAGTTCCAAGCAGCCCGTGCCGGGTTCCTTCAAGGTGCGCTCTCGATCGACGAGTTCATCACAGATCTCGAGGATCTCGCCATGCCGGAGGAGGTTCGCGACGCCCACGACAGGGTGATCGCGGCTAGCGAGGCGCTCTTGGCGTCCTTTCAGAGACTCGCGCAGGAGCTCGACCGAACGGATACAGCCGATGTTCTTGAACGGCTACTTGGGGACAGAGACTTGAGCGAGATTGCTGAGCGGTACGAAGAGGCCTGCGAGGCCCTCGAGGACGCCGCCGACGAGAACGGCATTGACATCGACCTAAACTGCGCCGAGGACTAACCCCTAACGCTTCGGCAGCCAGCGGCGCGCGCGGTCCGGGTAGTCGCTCGTGAACGCGTCGACGCCCGCGGCGGCCACGCGCCGCACGTCCTCGCGGCGGTTCACCGTCCACGTGGCGCAGCGCAGCTCACGCAGGTGTGCCTGCCGCACCAGCTCCGGGGTGATCGCTCCGTGGTAGATGGAGACGCCCTGTGCCCCGAGCGAGAGCACGAAGGCGAAGAGCTGGCCCCAGTCCTTCACGTCGCGGCCATCCGTCAGCAAGGAGCAGGGCATGCGCGGCTCCAGCCGCCGCACGCGCTCGACCACTCCGGGCTGAAACGAGTGCACCACGCACCAATCGAGCGCCTTCGACCGGCGCACGGTGGCGAGCACGGCCTCCTCGATGCCCGGCTGCTTGATCTCCACGACGAGCGACACGCGGCCGTCCACCTCGCGCAGCACGTTTTGTAGCGAAGGGATGCGCTCGCCGCCGCCGGCGTCGAGTCGTAGCGTCTGACGACGGCTGAGCGAGGCGAGCTCGCCCGCGCCGTCCGTCGTGCGGTCGACGGTCGCGTCGTGGAGCAGCACCGGCACGCCGTCGCGCGTGCAGCGCACGTCGAACTCGATCGCCTGCGCGCCGAGGCGCAGCGCCGCGCGAATGCCGGCCAGCGTGTTCTCCGGTGCATGGCCCCGGCAGGCGCGGTGCGCGATGATGATCGGCGCGGGCATCTTACAGAAGCTCTGTACCGCCGACTGAAGCCGGCGGCTTGGTATTTCGCACTTCGATGTTGCGGACTTCAGTCCGCAGTACCCGGCCCAGATCCTGCCGGCGCTCGCGCATCAGTCAGCCTCCGTACGACCAGCCGAGGTGGCGCTGGGTGAGCGGGTCGCCGGGATGGAGCACCTCGCCGCCGAGGACACGCCCGACGACCAGCGTGTGGTCTTCGCCTACCGGCACGAACTGCTCCGCCGCGCACTCCAACCACGCCAGCGCCTCGTCCAGGATCGGGCAGCCGGTCTCCTCGCCTGGGCTGTAGGCGACGTCGCGCAGCTTGTCGTAGACGACGGCGCTCGCCTCCTCGGAGCGGCCCTTCACCTTCGAGGCGTCGGCCGGCTGAGCGAACTTCGCCGCCAGGTCTTTGGCATGCTCGGGCAGCACGTTGACGCTGAACACATGCGTTGCGCGGATGTAGCGCAGCGTGCGGGCGTCGTTCTCGAACGAGCAGACGAGCAGACGCGGCTTGAAAGCGACCTGCATCAGCCAGTCGGCCATCATGCCGTTCAGCTTCCCGTCCTCGCCGCGCGAGCCGATGATGTAGAGGCCGTAGGGGAAGGTCTCCAGCGCCTCGGAGACCGGCTCCAGCGGGGCGCGCAGCGGCCCGTACTTCGCCTGTTCGACAACGTCCTCGCTGCTCATGGCCACCCTCCCGTGCTATCGTGCGCTAGGCATTCTAACACGCACGATCCGGCAGCACAGAGGCGGAGGACTCACCATGCTTTTTGTTTCCATCCTGCGGTCCAACCGGTCGCGCGATCCGGAGCTCTGGGCGACGTTCTGGCAGGGCCAGCCGCCGCCCGGGCTGAAGATCCTCGCCGTCTACAACCTGGAGAACGACACGCGCGTCTTCGTGATCGACGCCGATCCGCCGGGCGCCATCGGCTGGTTCGACCGGCTCAACGCCGTCGGCCAGCTCACTACCACGCCCGCGTTCGACCGCACGGCCGGCTGGCAGCAGGCGCTCGCCCGCGACATCGGTGCGTTCACGAAATCGATGGTCGAGCGCTTCGGTGCGGAAGGCGAGAAGCAGGCGCAGCTCCGCCAGCGCTCCGTCGCCGCGCCGAACGTCTTCGCCGCGCGCCGCCTGGCGCGGGAGTGGGTCGCTGAACGGGAGTCGGAGGGCTAGCCCGTAGGCCTAGCCGCTACAGCAGCTCGCCCGTGGCGGAGCGGGTGGTGCCCTGCTCCTTATACGCCTTGATCACGTTCCGCGCGATCGTCTGCATATGCACCTCGTCCGCACCATCGACCAGCCGCGCCGAGCGGGCGTTCTTCATCATGTCGGCCAGCGGCGTGTCGGTCGAGTAGCCGAGCGCGCCGTGCACCTGGATCGAGCGGTCGATGATGTTCCAGAGCGCGTTCGCGACGTGCACCTTCGCCATGCTGACCTCCTGGCGGAAGGGCAGGTCGTTCTGGATCTTGTAGGCGGCGTGGAGCACCATCAGCTTGCCGATGTAGAGCTCCATCGCCGAATGCGAGATCATCCACTGGATCGCCTGCTTGTCGGCGAGGTAGGAGCCGTGCGAGTAGCGCTTGATCGCGCGGTCGACCATCATCTCCAGCGCCACCTCCGCCTGCCCGATCCAGCGCATGCAGTGGGCGAGCCGCGCCGGCCCGAGCCGCGCCTGGCCCAGCAGGTGGCCGTGGCCGCGCTCGCCCAGCATGTTCTTGTCCGGCACGCGCACGTCCGTGAGGATGCTCTCCGGGTGGTTACCCGGGCCGGCCATCGTCTCCACGTCGCGGATGATCTCCCAGCCATCGTTCGGCAGGTCGACGAGAAACGCTGAGTTCCGCGCCTGCGGCGGGTCGGCGTCCGGGTCGGTGCAGGCGATGAGGATCGCGAATGACGCGCCGTTTGCGCCGGAGGAGAACCACTTGTGCCCGTTGATCACCCATTCGTCGCCATCCTTCACCGCGGTCGTTTCCAGCAGCGTCGGGTCGGAGCCGGCGACATCCGGCTCGGTCATCGCGAAGCAGGAGCGCGCGCGCCCTTCGGCCAGCGGCCGCAGGTACTTCTCCTTCTGCTCGTCCGTGCCGAAGCGCAGGAGCGTGTGCATGTTCCCTTCGTCGGGCGCCTGCGCGTTGAGCACGTACGGCCCGATGCCGCCGACGCGCGCCGCCTCCGCCGAGACGAAGGCCATCTCCACCGGGCCCAGGTCCATGCCGTCCCACTCCTTCGGCAGGTGCGGGTTCCACAGCCCTTCGCCCTTCGCCTTCTCACGCAGCTTAACGATCTCCTGCACGTATGCTCTGCGGTCCGCCTTCTCCTCCTGCAGCTTCTCCTGCACCGGCCGCACGTTCTCGTCCATGAACGAGCGCACGCGCATCCGTATCTCTTCCAACTCGGGCGGCAGGCTAAAGTCGATTGCCATCGTCTGTTCTCCTTCTATCTTCGCTATGTCATTCCGTTTATCTCAGTCGCTCAAGTTACGCTTGTGTGAAATGTTACCATTTCGTGAGTGTCCCTTCAGTCAATCTGAAGCACCTGAAAGAATGCAGCATTTATCTGGAATGAGCGCTCACCCCATCCACGGTCGCGAGCGATCGTTTTCGCCATTTCGAGTAGCAACTGCCTGTCCCCCTCATGCGCGGCAAAACGATAGCCGTCCGCCGTTCGAATCCCGAGGAAGTTAACATCACACAGTAGGTTCATATAGAAGTCGATATCCGGACCTTCGACCCCGCCTCGAGCAATTCTAGTCTTCACTTCACTTTCGGTTATTATCTTTGGAGCTCCGGCGAACTCGTACAGAAGTGCCTCAAGTTTACCCCTATTGGGATCGTCCTCCGCTAACAATGAACGAAACGCAAACTCAGAGTAGTTTTTTCGCGCGTCCAGGAAGTCATCCGGTGTAACGGCATCATGACCTCTGTTCACCGCCCCAGCGATCGCCTCCTTAGCCAAGTAGATGATGTCTCTGGGACGCGCTAGGGTGTTATTCATGATGAATTTTCGCGTAGGTAGACCTGCCACCTCTTCTGGCAATAGTTTCCGCCATATGTCCGCGACGCTGATGTCAGCTGTAAATACAGAAGCCAGGCGTGCATCGAGCACTCTTAAGAGGGTTTCCTCATCGTTCCAGACGATACGGTGGATTGGAAGTTTGTCTTGTTCGCCGGTGCTCAGTTGTATATGAGCAAAAATGTCGCTTCGCAGGAAAATGACCAACGAAAACTCCAAGCGCTTTCGCAGGGAGCGCTCCTGGCGGAAATCATCCGTTATGTCGGTTGCGACATTAAGCAGGCCCATCAAGAGATCGGACTGGTATCTTATGTCGTGACCGGGCAGCCAAGGTTTATCTAGATTGTCAATGAGGACGGTAACACGCCTGTGGTCGACCAAGGCCAGCCCGAGCAATCGCCGCAGATCATGAAGCTCATTAACGTGCAGAGATTCACTGATCCGGGCGCGCTGCTCCTGTAGGTTTGGCAAGCTCCCCAGTCCAATTAATGATCCAACGGCGGTATCGACCCGCTGCGAGAATGGAACGCATAAGACCGCACTCTTTGCTTCCACGTAATCGATGAGCTTCGATTCATCGTCCGTTGGATGCTGATGAGACGGCCTGCGCGAGATTGCGTTCACCACATTACACGCCAAGTCACTATAGATGAGAAACTTCCAG
>JADFNZ010000031.1:10606-13578 GCA_022563135.1 Chloroflexota bacterium
ATCAAATAGCCTCGTTCAGATACTGCAATGCCCTCCTGCAGAACCCGTGCTAGGCCGTCAATCTCGTATCCCGGAGGTTTGATACCGCTGACATGGTTACCTGGATCGGAATTGAGCTTAGTCTCTAGGGCAATTAGGTTTGCCGTCTTTCCCGTCCCTTTTCGCCCCACCAGGATAGCCGTTTGGCTCTCCAGCGCCTCGTAGTAGTTACTAGTTTCTACGAAGTATTCATCAAGCCTATATGATTCATGCTCCGCAACGGGTTCACCAACTGTCAATGCCCTGAGATCAAGTTTTCTTGCGGGCTCGCGAAGTTCGTGTACTCTTCGAGTGCGGCGTCTGGGGAAGTCGGCCTCCAAGCCGCTGAGCCAGCGCCCTAGTTCACTGCGGCACTTTTCTGCGGTGTCGTGAGACCTCAGCAGGTCCTGATAGTCTATCGGCGGCTCGAACGGAGCATGAGCCAGTATCCGTAACGGCTTCCTAAAACCATGCGCGAGGCCAGCAACGAACGATGCCTTGACGTTGTGCCTTGTGGAATCTCTGTGATCGTTTGACAGTAGATGTACAAGAACAGCATCGGTCCTGTGCACTTTTTCGGCGTACCACTCAAGAGTTGGAGACGGGATTTCGCTTGGATCGTCAACTAACAATCCATCGGAAAAATATGAAGCCTCTATATCATCAGCAGTGGCTATTACTGCGTCTGTCTCGATTGGGGGCATGAGATACAGGAGACTTCGCTGCTCAGAGCGCGGCGCCTGCATTCTGTACGAATCATTTAGTAGGTGATCATCCAAAGAACTCCAAGCATGATCAGCGATGAACTGGTCGGCCAAGGTCCGATGATTTTGATAAGCTGCATAGCCCACTGATAGTAGTCCAAAATATAACCTTTTATAGTCTCTGTTTGCGTTTGCGATTGTTGTATCGAGAGAAATCCAGATCCGCTTGAAGGATGCTATCGCGTAGCCAAGCTCGAATGCCACATTTAGGTTGGGGTACGTCAGGTCGCAGGCGAATACGTCTGACCTATCAATATTCCGCGTGATTTGCCCAATCATACTTCGCCCTGTCACAGACATGTCAGGCCATGGCTTAAAGCGAAGCCTCTCACTCTTCATGAAAGGGACGGTATTCAAATAGGTGATTGCGCTGGAAATGGTCTCCTTCAACGAAGGAGGGTGGGACGGGAAGGCATAAAATACCTGGACTTGTTTGGCCATACGAGGAATCTGACTCTTTCTTCTTATGTTGCTGGACTCCCACCAGCACCGCGAAGCAATTGTAGTGGCATTGCAGTATAATGTCACCCGCTTTCACGCCACGGCAAAACGAAAGGGCCCCATGGGCGACGAAACCCCCGGCATCGATCTCGACCGCCTGCTGCCGTGGTTCAGTGAGCACGTCGCGCCCGTCGACGCGCTGGCCGCGCAGATCATCGGCCACGGCCGGTCGAACATCACCTACAAGATCGAGTCGGACGGCCAGAGCTGGGTGCTGCGACGCCCGCCGCTCTCGCACCGCCAGCCGACGGCGCACGATATGGCGCGCGAGTACCGCGTCATCTCCGCCCTGGCCGACACGCCCGTGCCCGTCCCGCGCACCTACGCGCTGTGCGAGGACCCGGAGGTGCTGGACGTGCACTTCTACGTCATGGAGTACGTGGAGGGGCTCGTACCGACCTCGCCGGACGAGGTCGCGCGGCGCTTCGATGAGGCCCAGCGCGCACGCCTCGGCGAGGAGCTGGTGGACACGCTAGCGGCGCTGCACGCGGTCGATCCCGCTGCCGTTGGCCTAGAGGACTTCGGCAAGCCGGAAGGCTACGTGGAGCGGCAGGTGCGGCGCTTCAGCGACCAGCTCGCCCGCGTGAAGACGCGCGACCTGCCCGAGCTGGAGGAGGTAGGCCGCCGGCTCACCGCCGCCCTCCCCACCGACAGCGACGCCACGATCGTGCACGGC
Source organism: Chloroflexota bacterium (assembly GCA_022563135.1). Next base: position 12,566 of record JADFNZ010000031.1, read on the forward strand.
GACTACCGGCTCGACAACGCGATCCTCAGCTCGGAGGGCCACCTCGCCGCCGTGCTCGACTGGGAGATGTCCACGCTCGGCGACCCGCTCGCGGACCTCGGCCTCCTGCGCATGTACTGGGCCGACCGCGACAACGCGGCGCCGTCAGGCCCCGGCATCGCCACCGCCGCCGTCACCGCGCTGCCCGGCTTCCCGACCTGGGATGAAGTCGTCATACGCTACGAGGAGCGTAGCGGCCGCAGCCTGGCCGGCCTCGACTTCTACACCGTCATGGCGAACTTCAAGCTCGCCGTCATCCTGGAGAACATGCACGCCCGCTTCCTGGCGGGCGGCACCGTAGGCGCGGGGTTCGAGGTGATCGGCCAGCAGGTGATCCTACTGGCACAGCGCGGCCTCGCCATCGCGGACGGCTCATCGATAGCGGAGCTAAGGGGCTAGTGCGAGCGCAGGGGGTGAGGGCGGCGAAACGCACGTAGGGGCGATCGGCCGATCGCCTCTACGGATCACGAGACCTCGTAGGGACAGAGCTTCAGCTCTGTCCGGCGGGCGTGGCAGCCGCCGCCCCCTTGACAGACGCCCACGAGCGCGTATGGTAAGAGCCTATGGTGGCAACGCGTTCTCCCCGCAGAAGCTAACTGTCGCAGTAGCGTTGCCCGCGTGCCCAGCGGGGGAGGGGAGCAGGCATGCGTTCACTCACCACCGTCCCGTTCCTAGTCCGTGGCGCGATGGCCGCGTTGGTGGTGATCATCGCGGTGGGGGTGGTCGCCGGCCCGGCCGGCTTCGGTCCCGAGCCGCAGAGCGCTGAGGCGGCGCTGCTGAGCGAGGTGAAGAAGCTTCTCGCCTCCGACGCCCAGGCCGGCGACCAGTTCGGCTTCAGCGTGGCGGTCAGCGGCGACACCGCCGTCGTGGGGGCATTCTTCGAGGATGCCGGGGGTACAGACGCCGGCGCCGCCTACGTCTTCCAGCGCGACCAGGGCGGCGCGGACAACTGGGGCCAGGTGAAGAAGCTCACC
>JADFNZ010000032.1 GCA_022563135.1 Chloroflexota bacterium
AGGAGAACGGCATATGCGCCACGGTTTTGCCATCGGTGAAGGCATGCGCGCTCACCTCGCGGCCGGTCAGCCGCCGTTCAACGATCACGCGGTCGCCCGCGGCGCCGAACTCTCGCTGCCGCATGACCGCGTCGAGCGCCGCCAGCGCTTCCGCGCGGTTGCTCGTCACGATCACGCCCTTGCCGCGGGCGAGGCCGTCCGCTTTCACGACTAGCGGTCCATCCTGGGCCTCCGCGTACGCTCGCGCGGCATCCAGGTCGTCGAACGCGGCGAACGGCGCGGTGGCGATCTGGTGGCGGGCCATCAGCTCCTTCGAGAAGACCTTGGACGACTCGATCTGCGCTGCGGCCTTCGTTGGACCGAATGTCGCGATTCCCTCCACTGCAAGGCGGTCGACGATGCCGTCCGCGAGCGGATCCTCGTTCCCGACGACGACGAGGTCGATGCTGTGCTCGCGGCAGGCGGCGACGACGGCGTCATGGTCGCTCACATCCAACGCGAGGTTGACGCCGTGGCCGGCCGTGCCGGGGTTCCCGGGCGCGATGAAGAGATCGCTCAGCCGTGGCGACTGGCGGAGCTTCCAAGCGATGACGTGTTCTCGCGCGCCTGAGCCGATCAAGAGAACGTTCACGGTGTTACGCGCAGAACGTAACGCAAGTGGCGGCTCGCTGTCTAGGCCCTTACACAGTCTGCCGTGGTACTCTGTCGAACGGAGGTGGCTGTTCGATAGCAAGAGCACGACACAAGACCGGGCTTGGAATAGAGCGCGCATACCTCGTCAGCGTTGCTACTCGCGGCAAGGGCGGAACGAATGGCGGAGGCCACAGTGCGGAGAGTTCGCTGGAGGAGTTGGGCCAGCTCGTCCGCACGTCCCGTGGTATCGTCGTGGGCGAGACGATCCAACGGCTGCCGTCGCCTCATCCGGCTACCTATATCGGCAAAGGCAAGATCTCAGAGATCGTCGCGGAACGCGACCGCGCCGGCTACACGATGGTGGTGCTCGACGACGAGATCTCGCCGACCCAGCAGCGCAACCTGGAGAACGCGCTCGAGGTGAAGGTGCTCGACCGCACCGCGCTGATCCTCGATATCTTCGCCATGCGCGCCCGCTCTCGTGAAGGCCAGCTCCAGGTAGATCTGGCGCAGTCCGAGTATCTGCTGCCGCGGCTGGCCGGACAGTGGAGCCACCTGGAGCGGCTCGGCGGTAGCGGGGCTCAGGGCAGCATTGGCATGCGCGGGCCTGGCGAAACTCAGCTGGAGACCGACCGCAGGCTGGTGCGCAATAAGATCGGCCGCCTCAAGCGTGATCTGGAGCGCGTGCGAAAGCAGCGCGCGCTCCATCGCCGGCGGCGGGCGCGCAGCGGCACACCGGTGGTCGCCCTAGTCGGTTACACGAACGCCGGCAAGAGCACGCTGATGCGCGCGCTCACGCAGGCCGATGTCCTGGTGGAGGACAGGCTCTTCGCCACGCTCGATCCGGTGACGCGGAGAGTGCGCCTGCCCGGGGGCAGCACCACCCTCCTTACCGATACCGTCGGCTTCATCCAGAAGCTGCCGACCCAGCTTGTGGCGGCGTTCCGGGCAACGCTGGAGGAGCTCAATGAGGCGGACCTCCTGCTCCACGTCGTCGACATCAGCCGTCCGAGCGCGGCGCAGGAGAGCCAGACCGTCGACGACACGCTCGCGTCACTCGGGCTAGAGGAGAAGCCACGCGTGATGGCGTTCAATAAGACCGATCTGATCGTCCGGCAGGACGGTCACCCGCTCCAGAGCCTCGACGAGATCGAGGAAGACGAGATCGCGCTGGCGGAGCACTGGCCCGCCGCGGCGCTCATCTCTGCGGCGCGCGGCTGGGGCCTCACGGAGCTGTTGGAGCGGGTTGAAGGCGCTCTGGGCCGCTCGGCACTGCGCCCTGTCCTCCACGCCTAGGCAGAAAGCCGCACCACGGTCTCCGCTACGCGCCGGCCAAGCGCGCGCGCCTGCTCTCGATCGTCGTCGGTCACTTCTCCGTGTGCCGTGGCGCCATAGTAGGAGCCGGAGCGGCGCATGCGGTCGCTCCAGGGCAGGCCCACGATCAGCATGCCGTGGGCGAGGAGCAAGTGCAGGAGCTGGAGCAGCGTCGCTTCGGTGCCGGCGGAGCGCGACCAGCCTGCCGTGAAGCAAGCGCCGACCTTCCCGGCCAGCTCTCCCGTCTCCCAGAGATCGCCGCTTCGGTCGAACCACTCCTTCAGCTTGCCGGTGACGCCACTCCAGTTGGGCGAGCCGATGATGAGCGCATCGGCTTCGAGCAGCTCCGAAGGGTCCGCTTCGTCGATGCGGCGGGATCGGAGGTCGACGCCGGCCACCGAGCGCGCCCCGTCAGCCACCGCCTCGGCGAGCTGCTCCGTCAGGCCGCCGCGGGAGTCGAACAGGAGAAGGATGCGCGGCGCGTGTTCCGTGCTCATGCGACCGCTGCGAAGAGAAAGACCCTCCCCAAGGGAAGGGCCTCCGATCTGCAGAGTTGTGTGCGTCTAATCGCCCAGGAGCGTCTCATACCCGAGCGCGATGATCTCCTCCGCGTACTCGGAGCGCCAGCCGGGGTCGGGGAGACGCAGGCCGCGCTCGCGGAACCAGCGATGATGCGAGAGGTACTCTTCTTCCAGACGCCGGCGCGCTTCGTCCTCTTCCGCGAAGACCTCCGGAGAGAATTCCTCCAGTTTCTTGTCCACATCCTCTGGTGCGGCGTCGAGGTCGTCCTGCCAGTACTCGGCAAGATATGCCAGGCCTTCCTCCAGGTCCTTCCGGCAATCGTTAAGGAGCATGACCATGAGGGATTCCTGATCCACGGGCCGTGCCCGTACGCCAAGCTCACGCGCGCACCCCGCGCAGAGCACCACCAGCTTTCGGGCGTCGCACTCCTCCTTGCGAGCGCAGAACTGGCAGCGCGGCGCGTATTCCGTGCCCCACGTCTCCCGCGTGTAGCCGGCGACGATCTCCTCTGTAAACGTCCCGCAGCGACGGCAGGCCGTCTTCTCGGCGAGGATCTCATCGATCGTCTTGTCCCAGTCGATCTGCATCACCACTATCCCCTGCAGGAACTCTCGCGATCATCATAGCGACTCTGCTTCTCGTGTCAACCGGCGGTCGCGAGAGCCTCCGATTAGAGGCCCCGATACTCCGCTGACCTCTCGCTTTGGGAACCACTGAGATCGTACCCGCATTGAGTGACCACGTGCCTTCCCGAAGCGCAAACTGCCTGCTGGCCGAAATCGTGCTGCTTATGCTGTTGACAGTTTCTGTTGTCATAACATACAACCAAACCGACTGGTCAGTATGGTCGACAAGACTTAGGGAAAGGGGGAAGAGCAATGAAGCTCATCTGGACTAGTCTGGCTGTTGCGCTGCTGGTGGCCGCAGCGGTTGCGCCGCAGGCGCCCACGATTCTGGGAGTCCGCTGGGGCTAGAAGCCCGTGAGGGTGCGCGCAGCGTACCCCGGCGAACACACAGCCTAATTAAAGGAGACGCCGCCTGCTTGGCGGCGTCTCCTTCTGTTCGGGCGGGCCAGCGCTACGCGGCGCGGGCGTGTTGTTCGCCCTCCAGTGCCTCGGCTTCGGCCTCGTGCCCGCTCTGCGCCAGTTCCACCATCTCGTCGTAGACCAGCAGGAAGGCCTGGACGACCTGCGGATCGAACTGGGTGCCGCTATGCCGCAAGATCTCCTCGCGCGACACTTCATACGGCAGCGCCTGCCGATACGGGCGGTCGGATGTCATCGCGTCGAACGTGTCGGCGACGGCGAAGATGCGCGCCCCGATCGGGATCTCTTCCCCCGCGAGGCCGCTAGGGTAGCCCTTGCCGTCGTACCGCTCATGGTGCGCGTGCACGATCGCGGCGGCGCCGGAGAGGAACGAGATGTCGCGCAGCATCGAATAGCCAATGAGGGGATGGCGCTTCATGTCGTCCCACTCCTCCGGCGTGAGCGGGCCCGGCTTATGCAGAATGTAGTCCGAGACGCCGATCTTACCGACGTCGTGGAGCAGCGCGCCGCGCTGCATCTCGATCCCATCCGGGCTGTCCGCGGCGATGCCAAGCCGTTCGGCGATCTTCGTGACGTAACTGCTCACCCGGAGCGAGTGGCCCTTCGTCTCGCGGTCCCGCGCATCCAAGGCCAAGACCAGCGCCTCCAGCGTCCCGTCGTAGGTCTCGGTGAGCTGGCGCGTCATCTGCATGATGTCGCGATTGGCCGCTTCGAGCTCGGCGTTCTTCTGCTTGAGCTCAAGGACCGTCTGCTCTGTTTTCGTCAGGTACTGGCGCAGGGCGAAGCGCATCATGAACGGCGGCACGACAAACGCGAGAATGCCGGCTACTCCTAGCGCAAGGTAGGCCGTCGCGAGCGCCAGTCCGAATAGGCCGAAGACGAGATAGTAGGGGAGGAGCCACTGATACTTCTCTCGCCATACGGCCAACCAGCCATCACCCGTGCTCAGCGTAATGGCGATGCTCACCAGCGGGATGTTCACGCTGTAGTTCACCGCGATCGCGAGCAGTGCCGCGGGGATCCACCAGATCGTGAGGGCCCCGTCGATGTCGATGAACGCCTGGAAGACCAGCGCCGCGCTCACGCTCGCCAGGGTGTACGCCGCGCCGTCGAAGACACGCTGGTACCAGCGGCTCCTGGTGAATGCCTCGGCGGCCAGCACGATCACCGGGGCGACGACCGCGGTGTTGGCAGGCCCGTACAGGATGGCGATCGCGAACAGCGCGACGACGCCCGCGGAGACGTGGGTTTCACCGTAGATCTGGAGGCCGACGCGTTCGAAGATGATCGCGACCAGGACGAGCACCAGCAGACCTTCCCAGCCCTCGAGGGTGAAGTCCGGGCCGAAGAAGGCGAGGCTCGCCGCCGCGACCGCCGTCACGAGCGCGACGTAGACCCACACGCTCACCGGCACTCGGTCGGCCTGGCTGTCTGAGGTGTCGGGCTGGAGCTGCGCCCGGTCGAGGGGCGTCACGTGACCAGCCTCCTCACCGGGCGTGCTGGTGAGAACGCTGACCAATGGGGATCCGCGTTGCTCCATGTAATGTGCTCCCAATGCGGGCGACCGCTGCGATGGCCTCTCGTATCTGTTATCGACATGTAGAAGCGGAAGGTGTAGATGCGCCGCTACGCCGCCTCTTCCGCCGCCGGTTCCGAGAGCCACGTGCGGAGCTGCCTGAGGATGCGCTTGTGGAGCTGGCAGACACGCGACTCGGACAGGCCGAGTATGCCGCCCACCTCATGGAACGGGCGGGACTCACCGTAGCGGAGGCGCAGTAGCCTCTGGTCACGCTTGCTCAGCAGGCCGATCATCTCCCCCAGGCGCCGCAGGGCAGCGTTTCGCTCAGCGGCGACCGGGGGATCGCCGCGGTCGTCCTCATCCACCGGGTCCCAACTGAGTGAACCGTCATCGCGGGCGCGTTCGTCCAGCACGTGCTCGAGCGAGAGGAAGCGTGACGCCGCGTGCCGCCGCACCTCGCGCACTTCCGATCGGCTCCTGCCCAGCCGGACCGCCAGCTCCTTCTCCGTGGGCCAGCGGCCCAGCGCCGTTGCGAGCTCCTGCGCCGCCTTCTCCACCTCGCGGGTGCTGCGACGAAGTGAGCGGGGCAGCGGGTCTTCCCTGCGGATGGCATCCAGGATGGAGCCGCGGATGCGCTGTACCGCGAAGCTGGCGAACGTTGTGCCCCGTGAAGCGTCGAAGGAGTCCACGGCCTGAATCAGGCCCTCCACGCCGTAGCTGATCGCGTCCTCCCGGTCGAGCCCCAAAATCGAGTAGCGGTCGCCGGAGAGACGGTTCACGACCATCGTGACCAGCGGCTTATTCCGCAGGATCATCTCAGTTCGTACCGATTTCTGGCTCTTAGACATGACGACGGTCCCCTTCAGTCTGGGAGACTCCGAAAGGGGCAAGCCATTGGGGAGGGTTCCGTGGGAGAGAGGATGGTTGTCGAACGTTGGCGGTTCGGCAGCCCGGCGGCCCTGACTCTCTGGCGGGAATCGAGCGGTAGGCCCGTGGCTTTGCGCCCCCCTCTTTCAAGGGGTTTGCCCGTATCGGCGCCTCGTATGAAGTTGTGAGGCGCTCCTTGCCGGCGGGGTCACAGAGACCGATGCCCGTTCCTGGGCTACCTAATCTTTAACGCAGCGCGACGGCGATACGTAACAGTTCGTAGCCGGCAAGCCCGGGGTTAGACTCGGAGATTGGTGTGAAGAACCGCCGCCCGCCCGACGATACTGCTATGCGATGGCATTGCAACGGCGGCAGGCCTCTCAGCAGCTCCGGGCGAAGCGTACCCGCGGACACCTCCTTGCGGCGGCGAGGCGGGTCTTCGCGGAGCGTGGGTATCAGGGCGCCACGATCGACGATGTTGCGGAGGCGGCAGGGTGTACGAAGGGCGCCTGTTACTTCCACTTCGCATCCAAGGAGGAGATCCTGCTTACGCTCCTAGAGGAGTGGGCCAACGAGCGCAGGCAGCGCCTGGAGCAGGCGACAGGCGGCGATCGCGCCTCCGACGGCGTAGCCGCAGTGCTGGGCGCGTTGGTCTCGCCGGCAGCGCTGACGGGCCGCGAGGCGCGACTGGTCCTGCAGTTCTGGTCACAGGCTGAGCGAAGCGCGAAGGTAAGGCGCCACCTTTTGCGAGCTTATCGGACCTGGCGCGAGGCGCTGCGCGGCGCGTTCACCCATTCGAACGACGCGCGAAGTGCAGCGATCTCGCCCGAAGACGCCGCCGACGTTGCGCTCACGCTCTACAACGGCCTCGTCGTTCATACGTACCTCTCGCTGCCGGCGAGCGCCGGGTTGCAGAACCTGACCGCCGTCCTCGAACAGCTCGCGGCTCCGCCCACCTTTCGCGCGGCAAGCTGACGGGCGCGAACGCTCCCCCTCAGCCGTCGTGGTATAGTACGGCCGTACCGTGAGCGAGAACGACCTCCGCGCCGCTATCGTCGAAACCTGCCGGCGGCTGGAAGTGGAGGGCCTCGTCGCCGCCGCCAGTGGCAACGTGAGCGTGCGGTTGCCGGTCAGCGAAGGCGCAGCGCGCTTCGCCATCACGCCCAGCGGCGTGCGCTACCGGGAGCTACAGCCAGAGCAGATCACGCTGATCGACTGCAGAGGTAGCACCGTCTCCGGACGCGAGCGGCCCTCCAGCGAGACGCCCACCCACCTGGCCGTATACGAGGCTCGCGCTGACGCCGGCGCGATCATCCACACCCATTCCATCCACGCAAGTGCGCTGGCCGTCACGGGCGAGGCGATCCCCATCATCATCGACGAGCAGGTGGTCGCGCTCGGCGGCAGGGTGTCCGTGGCCGCGTATGCTGCCTCCGGCACGAAAGAGCTGGCGCGAAGCGTCGTGGCAGCGTTAGAAGACCGCCGGGCCGTCCTGCTGCGGAACCACGGCGCGCTGGGCGTGGGCGCGGACCTGGAGGAGGCGCTGGACGTGGTCATGTTCCTCGAACGTTTAGCCACAACCTACGTCCTCGCCCGCCAGATCGGCGAGGTGCGGCCGCTCCCGCGAGAACGTTGATGCGGGGCAGCGCATGATCGGAGACGCCTACGATGGTTCAGCCGGCAGTTGAGATCGATCACATCGAGCGCTGGCAGCGTATCGTCATAACGCGGCGCGAGCAGCATGACGCGGCGTGCGCGGCGCAGAACCGCACGACCGACGACTACTGGGCGCGACGCGCGGAAGGCTACCGAAAGTTCGCCCGCCAGGCCACACCAGGCGCGGACTCCTTCTTGGACTGCGTGCTCCTTCAGGTAACGCCGGAAGATACGGTGCTGGACGTCGGCGCGGGTACCGGCCGGCACGCCCTGGTGCTGGCGCGGCACGCGAGCCAGGTGATCGCGGTGGATCCCTCCAAGGCGATGCTCGGTTACCTGCGCGAGGACGCCGCCGCGGAGGGGCTGACGAACATCGAGGTCGTGGAGGGCGGCTGGCCGGAGGCCGCGACCCGGATCAGGCCTGTCGAGATCGTCATCAGCTCGCACGTGCTCTACCCGATCGAGGACATCCAGCCGTTTCTCCATGCGCTGGACCGCCACGCCCGGCGCGCCTGCTTCCTCTACCTCATGGTGCAACAGCCATGGTTCGACCGGCTGGGCCTCTGGGAGGCGGTGCATGGAGAGCCCCGTCGCCCGCAACCGACGTACATCGACGTCGTCAACGTGCTCCATCAGCTCGGGTGCTATGCGAGCGCGGAGATCAGGCTCGTCGAGACGCCGCGCACGTTCGACACGCTGGACGACGCGTTCGAGCGCTTCGCTGAGGCCCTGGCAGTGGGGGAGGAGCCGAAGCGCCAACGCCGGCTACGAGACGCCCTCGCCGAGCGCCTGCGGCCGCTGGACGACGGGCGGCTCGAGTTTCCGGAGGGCCGCTACCCGCTGGCGACGGTCTGGTGGGAGGCAGGCGCGCTGCAGACGCCTAGGACGCCAGGAACGACTGGATAACCTGGATGAACGCCTCCGGCGTATCCTCCGGTACGGTGTGGCCAGACTCCTGCATCGTGACCAGCCGGGCATTGGCGAACGCGGCTCGCATGCGTTCAGCCCGCTCGTCCGACAGCACCTGCGACTTGCCGCCCCGGACGATGAGCACCGGCGCCTGCACCTTCGGCAACTCATCCCAGAGGTCAGACGGCTGCCAGTGGTAGCCAACCCGCGGGTCGTGCTTGAACGTCCACTGGCCGTCCTTTGTGCGCTTGAGCAGGTAGTGCAGCCGGTGGCGGAGCGACGCGTCCGGCGTGATCTGGTTCGTCAGGCGTACGCCTTGGAGCGCAGCATCGTGGTCCTCGAACGTCGGGTGGCCGTGTTCGGCGACGTGCTTCTGTAGCCCGTACATCGGCGTGCCTTCCCGCCGGATCGCTGGTGGAATGTCGACCGGCACGAGGTGAGTGATGCGATCGGGATGGCGGGCGGCGTAGGCGATGGCGTTCATGCCGCCCATGGAGAGGCCGATGATCGCGAAACGCTTCAGCTCCCATCCGTCGATGAGCGCCTCAAGGTCGCCCACGTAGTCTTCGGTCGCGTACGCCGGCTCGGCCGGCCAGGAGGTCTCGCCGTGGCCGCGTTGGTCCAGCGCGATGAGCCGGTAGCGATCATGGAGGGCGCGGGCGAGCGTGTCCCAGATCCGGCCCATGCTGCTCAGGCCGTGCAGCAGGACGATCGGCGTCGCTGCGGACTCGCCCCACTCAACGTAGTGGAAGCGGAGCCCGCGCGCCTCCGCGGTGTGCTCTCGCGGTTCGACGGCCGTGGTCATGAGTATGCTCCTTCCTTCAGGGGTGCACCTAGCTTACCCCATCACGCGCGAATAATCTGGGCTCGATGCGTGAAGGGCAACAGAACCGTCGCGTCCCGGCCGATACCAAAGAATGGGAGCCGTTCTTCAGCGCTCCAGCAGCGTCAACCTTCTAAGGAGGCCAGCAATTGCGCAACGCGGCGGATTTTCTCGGCATGGTAGCGTATCTCAGCTTGATGTACCCGTGGTTTGCGGACAGCAGCGAGTCGGTCTCACTATCGGGAGAAGTGAACCACAGCGGTGACAAGATCGAGGCCGGGCCGCGGCTTTCGCTCGTAGACGCTTCGGCGGCCACCCCCGCGGACGCCGGTCAGGACGACCGCGAGGCCAGCGCCGCCGCCGCAGCATAATCGCGGCGGCCGCCACTAGCTAAACAAATTCTGCTCGCCCACGCCCTGCTCGGCAGCCCAAAGCCGAACTCAGTCCAGGTCAGCGCGTCCAATGATGTGCCTTCGGCCCTTCACCTCTGGCAAGGGTCGGGCTAGAATAGCCCTGACTGCGGCGTTTGGAAGGAACCAGGCCATGCTCACGCGTTTCGACGACTATCCGATCCACCAGACGTCGGATCCCATCGACCGCGTCGCCACAAGCGACCGCAACTTCTACGACCGCTACTACTTCAGCCTGCACGATCTTCAGGGCGAGGTCTTCCTCGTCATCGCGCTGGGCGTCTTCCCGAACATCGGCGTGATGGACGCGTTCGCTACCGCCACGCAGGGCGACGAGCAGTGGGTCGTGCGCGCCTCTCGCGCATTGGGCCATGACCGCGCGCGCACCAGCGTCGGCCCCATCGCGGTCGAGGTGCTGGAAGGTCTGCGCCGGCTGCGCGTGTCCTGCGAGCCGAACGAATGGGACCTGAGCTTCGACCTCACGTTCGAGGGCAGCACCGCGCCGTTGGAGGAGCCACGCTTCTTCCGCCGCGTCGGCAATCGCGTGGTGATGGACTACACCAGGCTCACGCAGCCCGGCCGCTGGTCGGGGACGCTGACGGTGGGCGAGAGGCGCTACGACGTTACGCCGGAGGCGTTCTGGGGCGCCCGCGACCGTTCGTGGGGCATCCGGTCTGTGGGAGATCGGGAGCCTGCCAGCGCACCAGCTAGCGACGGCATGCGTGGCTTCTACTGGAACTGGGCGCCCATGCAGTTCAACGACTCCGTGATCCTCTACAGCGTCTCCGAGGACGCGGACGGCAGCCGTTGGCACGAGATCGCCCGCCGGCTCTTTCCCCACGAAGCTGAGCGCGAGCCGGAGCCCCTCCGTGTCGTGAACCACGAGATCCGGCTCAAGCCGGGCACCCGCGTCTTCGACGGCGGCACCGTGACGCTCGCCGAGTCTGATGGCCGCGAATTCGCCATCGAAATGATCCCACAGCGGCTCATTTACATGGCAGGCGCAGGCTACTCTTATACGGGCGGCTGGCGCGGTGGCCAGTACCACGGCCTCCTGGTTGTCGAGGGCGAGCGCTGGGATCTGACGAAGCCGGATGCCGTGGAGCGGGTACACGTACAGACCGAGACCGTCTGTGAGTACCGCCTGGGTGATAAGGTTGGCTACGGGCCCTTCGAGCTGATCTGCCTGGGCGCGTACGAGCCGTACGGCTTCAGGTCGCCGGGCGACGTAGCGCCTTGAGCGACGCAGACGCCCTGAAGCTTCCCCACCACGTCCGGGCGATGCTCTCGCCACAGACCTACCCCCATCCTGCGGAGGACGTGGAACTCCGCCAGACGCACATCTCCTACCTGCTCTTCGCGGGAGACTTCGTCTACAAGGTAAAGAAGCCGCTCGACTTGGGATTCCTGGACTTCACCACGCTGGAGAAGCGGCGGCACTACTGCGAGGAGGAGGTCCGGCTCAACCGCCGGCTCTGCGACGAGACGTACCTCGCCGCGGTACGGATCGTCGCCGCCGCCGGCGGCGACGTGCGCATCGACGCCGAAGGCGAGGTCATCGACTACGCCGTCCTGATGCGCCGCCTGCCCGATGAGGGGATGATGACGCCACTGCTAGCGTCGGGTACCGTCACGACGGATATGGTTCGCCGCCTCGCCCAGCGTATCGCGGAGTTCCACGCCGCCTCGGAGCGGAGCGCACAGATCGACCGCTACGGGGGTCTCGAGACCGCGATGAGCAACTGGCGCGAGAACTTTGAGCAGACGAGGTCGTTCATCGGCCGGACGATCAGCCAGCAGCAGTTCGACGAGATCCAGGCGTTCGTCGAACGCGTAGCCGCGCGCGACGAAGGCCTCTTTCAGCTTCGGGTAGGGGAGGGCCGCGCGCGCGACTGCCACGGCGACCTGCGGGCGGACGCGGTCTGCTTTGAGGGCGATGGCGTCTGCATCTTCGACTGCATCGAGTTCAACGAGCGCTTTCGCTATTCCGACGTGGCTGCGGACATCGCCTTCCTCGCGATGGACCTGGAGGACCGCGGGCGGCAGGACCTCTCCGACGCCATGATGGGCGCCTACCTAGGCGCCACGCTCGACTCGACGCTGCCGCTCGTGCTGCCGTTCTACAAGTGCTATCGGGCCTACGTGCGGGGCAAGGTGGACGGATTCCAGCTCGATCAACCGGAAGTGGCGGCGGAGCAGAAGACTCAGGCGACAGACGCCGCGCGCCGCTACTTCACGCTTGCCCATAGGTACGCAACGCGCACCACGCCGCGTTCGCTGATCATCACCATCGGCGTTACGGGCAGCGGCAAGAGCTCGCTCGCCCACGGCCTGGCGGCCAGGCTGGGCGCGTTCTTCCTCTCGTCCGATGTCGTGCGAAAGCGGCTCGCGGATATCGTGCCTACAGAGCGGCGCATCGAGCCGATCGACGAGGGCACGTACAGCCCGCAGATGAGTGAACGCACCTACCAAGCGCTGCTCGATGAGGCACGGAGCTGGCTCGAACGCGGCAAAGCCGTGATCCTGGACGCCTCCTACCTGAGACGGTCTCATCGCGAGGCGGCCGTTCGCCTCGCCCGCGAGACCGACACACCGTTCCTGGCGCTCGACTGCCAGGCGGACGAGTCGCTCATCCGGGAGCGACTGGCCAGACGCCGCGGCGAGGATCGCGCCGTGTCAGACGGGCGGTGGGAGGTCTACGAAGCGCAGCGGGAGCGCCGGGAGCCCGCCGACGAGCTGCCCGACGAAGAACACCTCATCGTCGACACCGCGCTGGCCCTGTCGGAACAGATCGATCTGGTGGTGAGCCGGCTCGGCGCAGCGGCCCAGTGAGCGAGGCCATCGTCCGGCCGGCGGTCGAGGCCGACCTGCCACGCATCAACGAGATCTACAACCACTATGTGGTCCACACGCCGATCACGTTCGATATCGATCCGATCACCATGGAGCAGCGGCTCGACTGGTTTCGACGCTACTCCGACCATGGGAGGCACCGGCTCTTCGTTGCGGAGGAGGACGGCGCGGTCCTCGGCTACGCGGACAGCCACCAGTTTCGTATGAAACGCGCCTACGACACGACCGTGGAGACGACCGTCTACTGCGCCGAGGATGCGACGAACCGGGGCGTCGGCGGCCTTCTCTACGACGCGCTCTTTGACGCCCTTCGCGAAGCGAACCTGCGCCTGGCCATCGCGGCGATCACGCTGCCGAACGACGCGTCCGTCGCCCTGCACGAGCGGTTCGGCTTCGCGCTCGTCGGCGTGATGCACGAGGTGGGCCGCAAGTTCGATCGCTACTGGGACGTCGCCTGGTACGAGATGCGCTTCGACCGTGGAGATGCGCCCCGCGCCTGAACCGCCATGTTCATACTGAAGAGGCCGCCGCGGGGAATTCTCCGCGTCTTCGCCCGCATGCCGCTCTGGCTCTACCGAGCGCGCCTCGGCTGGCTGCTCGGGCGGCGCTTCCTCATGCTGCGCCACACCGGCCGTGCGACGCGACGGCCGCGCGAAGTGCTGCTCGAAGTCGTTCACCACGACCGGGAGACCGATCGCTACTTCGTCGCGTCGGCCTGGGGAGAGAAGGCGCAATGGGTTCGCAACATCCGGGCGAATTCCGCGGTCGGGCTGGTCGTCGGCCGGCGTCGTGTTGAGGCGCGTGCGCAACG
>JADFNZ010000033.1 GCA_022563135.1 Chloroflexota bacterium
GCACACGACCGTCGTGGCGGTGACGCCCTCCACGGACGAAGGCTGGGTCGTGAGCCTACAAGCGCTGGCCGGGCGCGGCGTCAAGCTGGCGGCGGTGCTGCTAGAGCCGCGCACGTTCGGCGGTGAGGGCGATGAGGCGTTGCTGGTCTACAGCGCGCTCGCCGCGGCCGATATCTACACCTACCTGGTGAAGCGCAGCGACGACCTGCTGACGGTGCTCAGCCCGGATGCTGAGACGGTCGTCGCTGGAGGCGGCGCATGAGGCAGGCGAGCTGGAACGAGATGTTCGCGCCTCGCGAGGAGCCGGAAGCGTTCGCGGGGGAGGTGCCGGAGGAGCCACGCGGCTGGCGACGGCTGCTCTGGTGGGAGGACCTCGTCACCTTCGCGCTGCTGGGCATCGTCTTCCTTAGTGTCGTCGGCTCCATCAACAGCGCGGGCTGGGTAGATGACATGCCGTCGCTCTACCCCATCGCGTTCCTGGGGCTGCTCATGGGCACGCTGCTCGCGCGGCTGCGCTGGCCGGAGGGGCTCGTGCACCTACTGGCGCTGCCGGCAGGCGCGGCGGCCGTGTTCGTCCAGATCCTGGCCGTCGTTCCCGGCGGCAGTCCGCTCAGCCGCTACCAAGAGCTGGCCGAGCGCATGGACGCCTGGTTCGGCATCGCGTTCGGCGGCGGCATCAGCAACGACGACCTGCCGTTCATCGTGCTGCTGGTGGCGTTGAGCTGGCTCGCGGCCTATCTCTCCGCGTGGGCGGTCTTCCGCTGGCAGAATGCCTGGCTGGCGCTGATCCCGGGTGGCTGGGCGATCCTGATGAACATCAGCTACCTGCCGGGCCAGTTCAGCTACTCGTTCGTCTTTTATCTCTTCGCGGCGGTGCTCCTCGTGGCCCGACTCAACGTGCTGGGCCGGGCGGCGGCCTGGCGCCGACAGTCGACGCCCTACCCTTCGTACCTCAGCCTCTCCGTCCTGCACGCGACCTTCTGGGCCGTGCTGCTCCTGCTCGGACTGGCCTGGCTCCTGCCGCAGGCGAACCAGGCGGGCGCGTTGGAGGGCGTCTGGAACAAGGCGACGGCGCCGTTGACCGAGCCGTTCGAGGGACTCGGCCGGCTCTTCGCCGGCGTGAACAGCCCGCAGGTCGTGCGGATCCACAACTTCGGTGATTCGCTGCCGTTCCAGGGCAGCGTGTCGTTGCCGGACACGCTCGTGCTCGACGTGGCGACGGAGGAGCTCGATCAGCCGCGCTACCTGCGCGAGCGGGTGTTTGACATCTATACGCCCACGGGCTGGCGGTCACGCGCGCAGCAGGAGTTGCCGCTGGAGGCGTTCGTGATCACGACGGTCGATCAGTTCGTGGAGCGGCGCGGCACGATCACCGTCGAGATCGTGGTGAGGGGCCGCGCGGCAGAGAACGCCCTTACCATTGGGCAGCCGCGGCGAATCGACCGGGACGGGACGCTTCGCTGGTCGCGCGTGCGGTCGGACGTGCTCTCGCTCGAGATCGAGGGTGGCCTGGAGCCGGGCTCGTTCTACGAGGCGGTCGGCAGTATCTCCGTCGCGTCCGAAGAGGAGTTGCGCGCTGCCGGGTCGGACTATCCGGCCTGGGTTGAGCTTAACTATCTGCAACTGCCCGGCGACTTTCCGGCGCGAGTGCGCGAGCTGGCGAGCGAGCTGACGCGCTCGCGGCCGACGCCCTACGACCAGGCGACGGCCATCGAGGACTACCTGCGGACGATCCCCTACGATCTGGACGTGCCGAGCGCCCCGTTTGACCGCGACGCCGTGGAGTTCTTCCTCTTCCAGGCCGAGCGCGGCTACTTCGACTACCACGCCTCCGCGATGGTGGTGATGCTCCGCTCGGTGGGCGTGCCGTCACGGCTAGCGGTCGGCTACGTGCTGCAGGAGGACGATCTCAGGGACGGCCGCTACCGGGTGACAGAGCAGAGCGCCTACGCCTGGCCCGAGGTCTTCTTCCCGGGCCTGGGCTGGGTGGAGTTCAACCCCACGCCGGGCCTGCCGTTGATCGTCCGGCCGGGCACGGTCGAGCCCATAGACGCCGCTTCCGGCGATGGCAGCACGCCCGCGGGCGGGTCGGATCAAGAGCTCAATTTCGAGGATCTGGCCGGTCTCTCTGGTGAAGAGGGCAGCGATTTTGCCCTGCCGGCGCAGAATGCGTCGAGCGATCGCAACCGCTGGCTGGTGATCGCCCTGGTCGCGGCGCTCGCCGCCCTGATCGCCGTGACGGCCGGCGGCGCGCGGTTCGCCTGGGCGCAAGGCCTGGGCGGCCTGACGACGCCGGAGCGGCTCTGGGGCCAGACCGTGCGGCTCGCCTCCTGGGCCCGGCTCCGGCCCCGCCCGGAGCAGACGCCGCGGGAGTACGCCCGCTCGCTCCGCGATGAGGCGCCGGAGATCGGCGACGTCGACCAGTTGGCCGACGCCTACGTGCGCCATCGCTACGGCCGTAAGCCGACCGACGGCGACGAGCGGCGACGCCTTGAGGAGACCTGGCGAGCCGTCCGTGGGCGGCTGCTGCGGCGGCTCTTCCGCCTGCGCTAGCTCGCCTTGACCACGGTGGCACGAATGTTCTAACCTACAGCGCAAACGCTGGAGGGACACGATGGCGTACGAGGGATTCGAATGTCTGCGGGTGCAGGTCGACCGCGGCGTGGCGTTCGTCACGCTCGATCATCCGCCGATCAACCTGTTCGATCTGCCCTTGATGCGCGACATCGACCGGCTCGGTCAGGCGATCGAGCGCGACGACGCCGTGCGCGTCGCCGTGTTTCAGAGCGCGAACCCCGACTTCTTCATCGCCCACGCGGACGTGGAGCTGATTCAGCGCCTGCCCGCGCAGCCGCCGCCTAAGTCCGATAAGCTCGGCTACTTCCACACCATGGTGGACCGCTTTCGCACGATGCCGAAGGTCACCATCGCGAAGCTGGAGGGCTGCGCGCGCGGAGGCGGCAGCGAGTTCGCGCTCTCGCTCGACATGCGCTTCGCCGCGATCGGACGGGCGATCCTGAGCCAGCCGGAGGTTGCGCTGGGCATCATCCCGGGCGGGAGCGGCACGCAACGCCTGCCGCGGCTGATGGGTCGCGCTCGCGCGCTGGAGGTCATCGTCGGCTGCGAGGACATCCCGGCGGAGCTGGCCGAGCGCTACGGCTACGTCAACCGCGCGATGCCGCCGGAGGAGCTGGGCCCGTTCGTCGATGGCCTCGCCTACCGCATCGCGTCGTTCCCGGCGGAGGCGATCGCGTTCGCGAAGGCGGCCGTGAACGCCGCGGAGCTGCCGATCGGCGAGGGCCTGCTGGAGGAAGCGCACCTCTTCAACCAGTCCGTCGCGACACCGGCCGCGCGCGCTCGCATCCAGGCGTTCCTGGACGCCGGCGGCCAGACGCGAGAGGTGGAGCTGGATCTGGGTGCGCTGCTTGAAGAGCTAGAGGGCTAGACGCGAGGAGACGCACGATGAAGTACGCGGTAACGAAGACAGGAGTAGCCTGGGTTGGCCTGGCGATCGAGGACGGAGCGATCTGCGGCAGCACGCTGGCGCCCACGCGCGAAGAGGTGTTGTCGTGGTTGGCGCAGGCTGGCGCTGACGAACGTGCCTCTCGCGACGAGGCCGCGCCGTTCGTGTCGCTCGCGAGGCGCGCCGCCGCGGGCGAGGAGGTGGACGTGCACGGCGCCGTTCGCCTCGTAGGCGGTACCGCGTTCCAGCGCGCCGTTTGGGAGGGTATGCTCACCATCCCCCACGGCCACACGATCTCCTACGGAGAGCTGGCGCGCCGGGCGGGCCGGCCACAGGCGGTTCGCGCGGTGGGCCAGGCTGTGGGCGCGAACCCAATCCCGCTCCTCATCCCCTGCCACCGCGTGACGGCGACCAACGGCCTGGGCGGCTTCGGCGGGGGGCTGGCGTTGAAGCGCGCGCTTCTGAAGCAAGAAGGCGTGGTTATCTAGGCCGCGCTCATCTTAATAGTCCGGCCGGTCAGGCGAGCCGGACGCTCGCGAGCCACCCGCGACCGGTCGCTGGCGGCCGAGCTCCGCCACGAGATCGAGCGCGCGCAGCGCCTCCTCCACCGTGAACTCCTCCTCGATGCCGGCGAGGGCTTCCTCCAGGCTGCGCAGGGTAGCCTCTGTAAGCGATCCGTCCCCCGATCCCTCGCCATCGCTGACGCCGGACTGGCCTTCGCCGGAGGGGGTCTCGGTGTCCGCAGGGCTGGAGCCGCCGGCATCTGCCTCGTCCGCGGTGCCGAGGATGTTCGCGTCCTGGATGAGCCGTAGCACAAGCTCCAGGTTGTGCTTGGCGTCTTCGTGGTCTGGATCGAGGAGGAGCGCGTCGCGATAGGAGGCGAGCGCGTCGAAGTTGCGCCCCAGCCGGACGTAGTGGTTGCCGAGCGTGTAGTGGATGCGGGCGGCCAGCCGGGAGTCGTCGACCGGGAGCGCCCGCGCCGTCTCCTCCGCCGCCTCGTCGAACCGTTCGAGCTGGTGGAGGGCGAGGCCCGCGTTCACGTGCGGCTCCGTCCGGTCCGGCGCCACGGATCCCGCACGCCGGTACGCCTCCAGTGCGTCGTCGTATGAGGCTTCGCCGTAGGAACGGTTTCCGTCCGCGATGAGGCTGTTCGCGGTGGAGCCACAGGCGGCGGCGAGGAGAGCAACGACGGCGATCCAGATGCCGAGCTGCGCCGCGTGCGGTGCGCCCCCGCGCGGAAGACGGAGCCTGGGGAGGGAGAGCCGCCGTTCCGGCCCGAGCGCCTCCACGGCCAGCGCGACGAGCGCCGCCAGCACCAGCCACTGGAAGCGTTCGACCGGCAGCCGCTGCCGCTCCGCGACGAAGGACGTGCGGTCGAGCCGGTCGATCGTCTCGCCGAGGCTTGCCAGCTCCGCGCCTGGCACGTAGTCCCCGCCGGGAGTGGCAGCGGCTATTCGGCGCAGCAGCCCTTCGTCCAAGGCGGTCACGACGGTAGCCGGGCTGTCCGGTTCCTCCTCCGCGCCCCCGGCGCCCGCCGGTGCCGTGGCCGGTATGCGCGCGCCGGCCTCGGTGCCGGCGCCGGCGACGAAGAGCCGGACGCCACGCTGGGCGGCCTCTCGCGCGGCGGCGAGAGCTTCGCCTTCGTGGTCCTCGCCGTCGCTGACGAGCACGATCACCCGGCTCTCCGCCTCGCTGTCAGCGAGCGCCGCCGTCGCGGTGCGGATCGCTGCGCCCAGGTCCGACCCCGGCGCGAGCAGCGAGCCGTCCTGCTCGGCGCTCTGGAGGAGCGTCTCGAGCGCGGTGAGATCGGTCGTCAGGGGCGAGCGCAGGAGCGCGCTGCGCGCAAAGATCACCAGCCCGACGCGGTGGCCCTGCAGCCGGTCGAGCAGCGTGCTCGTCGCTCGCCGGGCCGCCTCCAGCCGGTTCGGCTCGACATCCTCGGCGAGCATGCTGCGAGAGACGTCGAGCGCGATCACGATGTCCGCGCCGGCCTGCTCCACGAGCAGCTCATCGTGGCCGATCTGCGGCCGGGCCAGGGCGACGGGCAGCGCGGCGACGGCGACCAGGACGAGCAGCGTCTTCAAGCCGCGCAGCCGGGGGCTTACGTCGCCGCTCCGCCGGCCGCTCGGCAGGCCCGGCGCGAACCGTTCGCTCGCCCCGCGTCGCCAGGCCGCGAGCCAGACGTACGCCGCGACAGCGAGCGGCGTCAGCGCGAGGAGCCAGAGATAGCCGGGCGATGCGAAACTCATGGCATCCGCCGCAGGATGGACGTGCGGAGCAGGAGCTCGGCCGCCAGCAGCGCAAGTCCAGCCGCCAGCAGGTAGGGCGCCAGCTCGTCGAGCGCGGCGAAGCGCTCCGCTCCTAAGCGGGAGCGCTCGAGCGAGTCGATCGTCTCGTAGACCTGCACGAGCGCGTCCGGGTCGGTCGCGGCGAAGAAGCGGCCGCCGGTCAGCTCCGCCATCTCTCGTAGCGCCGCTTCGTTCACCTCCGGCCGGCCAAACGGCGAGGAGAGCCCGCTTGGGGTCATGATGCCGATCGTGTAGAGCCGGATGCCCAGCGCCTCGGCCAGGCGCGCGGAGGTCAGCGGGCTCACCTCAGGCTGGTTGTCCTCGCCGTCCGTGAGGAGGATGATCACGCGGCTGCGCGCGGTCGACGTGCGGAGCAAGTTGAGCGAGTCAGCCACGGCCAGACCGATCGCCGTGCCGTCCTCCAGCTCCACACCGCCGGCCTGGTCTACGAGCTGCTGGAAGGAGCGGTAGTCCAGCGTGAGCGGGCTGATGACGAAGCTGCGCGAGCGAAACGCCACCAGCCCCAACCGGTCGTTCTCCCGATTCGCCACGAAGTCGCGCAGCACGCCCTGCGCGACGACCAGCCGCGCGTCTCCTCTCGGCGGGGCGGAGCGCATGCTGCTCGAGGTGTCCAGCGCTAGAACGATATCGATCCCCTTCTGCGGCACCAGCGCCTCCGCCTCTCCGCTCTGCGGCCGCGCCAGGGCCACGATGAGGAGCGCCAGCGCCAGGGTGCGCAGCGCGGCGGGCGTCCAGCGCAGCCGGACGCGCCACGTGTGGGCGATGGCGTGCGCGCTGGCGAGGCTGCTCAGCCGGAGGGCAGGCCGCGCGCCGGCGCGGCGCACCTCCCAGAGCACGAGCGCGGGGAGGGCCAGCAGCAGGACCAGCGCGAGCGGCGACGCGAACTGTAGGCTCACGGGAGATCGGCTCCCGCGGCCGCCGGCTCCGGCTCGGTGGTGAGCTGCACCACCTGGTACGCGGAGGAGAGATCGGCCTCCGCCCGTTCGCGCGCCGGCTGATACTGCGCGAACTGCACGGCCTCCGACTGGCGCAGCAGGTTCGCCGCCAGCCGCGCCGGCCAGCGGTCGATCTGCGGCTCCCGCAGCCGCGCCTCCAGCTCCTGCGACGTCATCGCCGTCGCGGGGATGGCGAAGCGGGCGGAGAGGTAGCGGCGGACGCACGCGCCGATCCGGCGGTAGTACTCCTTTTCGTCGCCGCGGTCGAGCAGAGCGGCGTCCGCGATTGCGTCCAGCTCCTGTCGGGCCGCTTCCTCCGGGCGCGCTGGCGGCGGCGGCGCGCTCACGGGCGTGGGCGTCTCCCGTACGGGGAGGCGGATGAACACCATAGTGACGACCGTGAGGGCGGTGAAACCGGCCATCAGTAGGGCCGCCCAGATCCACCTCGGCGCACCGGTGGAGGCTGCTAGCGGCTCCTGGATGCCGCGCAGTTCGATCGGGCCGTCCTCAGGGAGCACGCTCTTGATCGTGACGGCGGGCGGCTGGAGCAGGATGCTGGCGTCGTCTTCGCCGCGCACCGCCACCTCGATCGGCGGGGGCTGGAGCTCCCCCGTCTGGAAGGCCGCCAGGATGTAGACCAATCGCGTCTCTTCCCGGCCGCCTCCCGCATCGCGGGTCACCGGCGGCCGCACCGCCACGAGCTCGAGCGGGGCGAAGGCGTCCGGATCGAGCGGCGCCTCAAGCTGCGCGCCCGCCGCGTGCGAGGCGACGATCGTCAGCGTGAGCCGGTCGCCGACCGTGGCGCTGGCCGGCTCGATCGTGACCTCGAACTCGACGGGCTGCTGCGCTCCAGCGAGCTGGCCAAATCCAGCGAAGGCGAACGCGAGGATGCAGGCTGAGATCAAGAGCCGAGCCACGGCTACCTCCTGCGGGCTCGCATCTGAAAGAATGCGAGGAGGGGCCGCGCGTAGTCGCCCTCGGTAGACATCTCGACGATGTCCACGCCGGCGGCCGTGAGCGTACGCCGCCGCTCTTGCTGCGCGCGGGCCGCCTGCTCGGCGAAGCGGCGGCGCGCGGCGGGGTCGTTCGCGTCCAAAAACAGCCGTTCGCCCGTCTCGGCGTCCTCTACCTCGATCAGCCCGACCGGAGGCAACGCCAGCTCGCGCGGGTCGGTCAGCATGAGCGCGATCACGTCGTGGCGGCGGCTGGCGTAGCGCAGCGCCTTCGCGTAGCCTTCGTCGAGGAAGTCCGAGATGAGAAAGACGATGGCGCGCCGCCGCAGCGATCGCTGAAGATAGCTGGTCGCGGCGCTGATGTCTGTGCCGCGCCGGGTTGGGCGCAGCGAGAGCAGGTCTCGAACCAGACGCAGCGCGTGCCGAGAGCCCTTGCGCGGCGGGACGAACGCCTCGATTCGGTCCGAGAAGGCGAGCAGGCCGACCCGGTCCTGGTTCGCCACCGCGGCGAAGGCGAGGAGTGCACAGAGCTCCACCGCCAGCTCCTCCTTGCGGCGCTCCGCCGTGCCGAAGCGCTGCGAGGCGCTCACATCCACCGCGAGCAGCACGGTCAGCTCCCGCTCCTCGACGAACTCCTTCACGTACGGCGTGCCCATGCGTGCGGTGACGTTCCAATCGATGATGCGCACGTCGTCGCCGGGCTGATACGCGCGCACCTCGGAGAACTCAAGGCCGCGGCCGCGGAAGACGCTGTGGTACTGGCCGAGGAACCGGTCGGCCACCAGCCTGCGGGCGCGGATCTCCAGCCGCCGCACCTGGCGCAGCAGCTCCGGCGTGGTGATGGTCGCGGCTTCTGATCTGGAGGTGGCCATGGCGCTCTCGCCCTGCCAGTATAGTATCCACCGGTGGGCCATCGCGCCGAGGTGGGTGCAGCGTCCGGGCCGGACGGCGCTCCTCTACCGCCCTGAGTTCGCCTCCAGCACGATCTGCGTCTGGGTGACGAGGGCGACGAGTGTGCCGTCCTCGCGAGTGACGCGAGTCTGCCAGACCATGGTGCGCTTGCCACGGTGGAGGGGCGTGCATACGGCGGTCAGCGTCGTGCCGGCGGTGGCGGGCGCGAGGAAGTTCGTCTTCGACTCGATGGTCGTCGTGCCCCCGCCCGGCATCAGGTTGAGGCCGGTCGCGACGCCTCCCAGCGTGTCGGCGAGCGCCATGATCGCGCCGCCGTGCATGATGCCGGGCACGGTGCAGAGCTCCTCGCGGACGGTCAGCTCCGCCGTCACGCGCTCCGGCGTCGCCTCCAGCAGGCGAACGCCGAGCAGCTCCGGGAAGAGCCCCTTCCACCGCTCTTGCAGCGCAGCGAGCGCGTCGGGCATCGCACTAGCCGGCGGAGCCGAAGCGCTCCCTGATCGCGGCAGCGATCTCGTCCGGCGCGTCCTCTTGGATGAAGTGCCGGGCGTCCGGTAGCTCCAGCAGCACCACGTCCTTGAAGGTCGCCTGCCAGCGCGGGATCGCCCAGTTGGGCCGGAAGGCGAAGTCCTTCATGCCCCAGACGAGCAGCAGCGGCTTCTCCGCGAGCACATCCGGCACGCGCCGCGCGAGCTCGGCCAAGAACGGCGCGGCCGTACGGAGCTGGCGCGGGAACTCCGCGACACCTGCGCGCGCGTCGCGGTCGGGCTGGACGCCTCGGTAGTGGTCCATCTCCTCCTGCGAGAGCTTGCGCGCGGTGCCGGCGGGGATCAGCCGTTCGACGAAGAAGTTCCGCTGGAGGATCGCCCAGCGCATGGGCGGGCTGGACATGAACACGCTGAAGACCGAATTCATGAAGCGGTCGGTCGGCCAAAACCAGGTGTTGCCGAAGACGAGGCCGCTCACGCGCTCCGGCGCGGCGAGCGCCGTCGCGATACCGATCGGCCCGCCCCAGTCTTGCCCCATCACGATCAGCTCCCGCAGGTCGAGCTGTTCGACCAGCGCGGTAACGACCTCCGCGTGCTCGCGGGGCGTGTAGCCGTAGCCGGGCGGCCGCGCGGAGAGGCCGAAGCCGGGATAGTCGACGGCGATGCAGCGGAACTGGTCGCGCAGTTGGCCAATGATGCCGCGGTAGAGGAAGCTCCAGGTGGGGTTGCCATGGAGAAAGAGGATCGGGCGGCCGCTGCCCTCGTCCACGTAGTGCACGCGTCCGGCCGCGCTCTCGAACCAGCGCGACTCGAACGGGAAGAGCTCCTTCGACGGCGTGAAGGCGATGGTGGTCTCGTTCTCAGCCATCCTGCCGGTGTACCCTCGATCTTTCGCTGCCAGTTGTCCATCAGCGTCTCACAGATGCCGCGGACGGAGCGCCGGACGATCAGGCGATCGAGCAGGGCTCCCGGGAGACCATAGCGCATCTCATAGTCAAACCGCATCGTGATCCGCGAGCCGTCCGCCTACGGCCGTTGCGCTAGCGCTCCTCGTCCCGGCCGATCTGCGAGGAGAGGCCGGTGCGCCGCTCGGGCTCCCAGTCCGGCGAGCCGACGTAGGGGTCGAAGAAGGCGAGGCCCGTCTGCACGGAGCGATGGCCGTACTTCGCCCGCAGCCGGTCGATGCTGTGGAGGAGCGCATCTTTGCTCAGCTCCCGCTGCTCAAAGAGGCCGAGCTGGGTCGCGTCGTCGACGAGGTTCGCGGCGCCGAGGCCGATGAGGCGCACCGACCGTCCGTCGCGGGCAAGCGCCTGTCGCAAGAGATCCGCGCCAGTGCGGTACAGCTCCTCGTCTGAGTAGCTGGGTTGCGCGAGCGTGCGGCTGCGCGTGATGGTGGTGAAGTCGCCGTAACGTAGCTTCATTGTGACCGAGCGCGCCCGCCTGCCCATGCGCCGCAGGTCGGCGCCGATGCTCTCCGCGTAGCCCCGCAGCGAGGCGCGCAGCACTTTGGCGTCCTCGATGTCGCGGGCGTAGGTGCCTTCGCGGCTCACCGACTTCGCGGACTCCCGCTCGCCGGCGACTTCCGTGGCGTCGATCCCGCGCGCCCGTTCCGCCAGCGCCGGGCCCCACTTGCCGAAGATCCGCCGCAGTTGCGCGCTTGGCAGGGCCGCGAGCTGGCCGAGGGTGCGGATACCCTGCCGCAGGAGCTCGGCCTGCGCTTGGGGGCCGACGCCCGGCATGTCACGAACCGGACGCGGGGCCAGGAACGCGGCCTCTTGGCCCGCGGGCACCTCTAGCAGGCCGTCTGGCTTCGCCGCGTCGGATGCGATCTTCGCCAGCGTTCTGCCGGTGGCGATGCCAACAGAGGCCGTGAGCGCCAGCTCATCGCGAACGCGCCGCCGGATCGCCTCGCCGGCCGTGCGCGCCATCGCGTCGGGGCGGTGAGGGCCGCACTGCGCCTCGATCACCGGGCCGCAGCCTGTCAGGTCGAGAAACGCCTCGTCCAGCCCCGTCGACTGGACCAAGGGCGAGTAGCCGCCCAGGATGCCGTGGAATCGCTGAGAGATTCGCTGATAGTCGCGATAGCTGCCGCGCACGAAGATCGCCTCAGGGCACAGTCGCCTGGCTGTCGCGAGCGGCATGCCCGAGTGGATGCCGTAAACGCGCGCCTCGTACGATGCCGTGGCCACGACGCCACGGCCGCCGGGATCGCCTCCCACGATCACCGGCTTTCCTCGCAGCTCCGGGTCACGTGCCTGCTCCACGGCCACGAAGAAGGCGTCGAGATCGACGTGCAGTATGATGCGGTCGAAGGGCACGAAAGCGTACCTCGCTCGAATGGATGTTCTAATAGTAGGCGTGGTGCGCTACGTTGTCAAGCGTACCTAGGAATGAGTATGTCGTTACCTAATTTGAGGTCTTGAGTCTGTCTATATTGCGGTTATGCTGTGAATGCGACTAGAGGACACTGATCACACTCCTGCTGGACGGCGCTCCTATCTGGCACTGCCCCAGGCGAATCTGGTGGTGAAATGAAGAAGCGTGTACTGAGCGACCGCGAGCACGAGGTGCTGCAGCTAGTCGCGGGCGGTAGCACGAACAAGGAGATCGCCGTGGCCCTTCAAATCAGCGCCTACACGGTGCAGAAGCACGTTTCGAGCGTCCTGTTGAAGCTCAACACCGTGTCACGGACTGAAGCGTGCGCCCACGCGATTCGAGAACAGCTCATCGACTAACCCGCCGCTCGCTCACGGTTCGGCGATCCGAACGAAGTCTCTGCGGATATGTCGGCTCAGTCAAGGAGGCCTTCCCGCTGGGCGCGGACGCCGGCCTCCGTCCGGGACGCGGCGTTCATCTTGGCGAGGATGTTGCCGACGTGCTTGTGGATGGTGAGCGGGCTAATGCCGAGCTGTGCGGCGATCTCTTTGTCCGCCAGCCCGTCTGCTACCTGGTGGAGGACCGTGAGCTCGCGGAAGGTGAGGCTGTAGGGGTTCCGCCGGAGCATCTGACGCTCGACTCTGCCTTCCAACCTCTCTCTGGCATTCTGGATCTCCTGCTCCATCCGCTTGCGCTCGGTGACATCCAACGAAGCGCCTGTGATCCCGATGACCTTGCCTGTAGTGTCGAGCAGCGGTTCGATGGTAAGGTCGTGGAAGAGGCTCTGTGCGCTGACCGTGGCCTGTATCTCCTCCCGCGTACCGACACCAGAGTGCAGGACTTGCCGCTTGATCGCCGTTAGGCGGCTGGCTTCTTCAGCTGGGAGCAGGTCCGCATCGGTCTTGCCCAGGATACCTTCCACGGTGAAGCCGGGGACCGGATTGTGGATCCAGGTGTAGCGAAGGTCACTGTCCTGATTGAACACGGCCACTGGCGAATTCATGAGTGACACTCGAAAGCGCTCCTCGCTCTCCCGCAGCGTCTCCTCCGCCCGCTTGCGCTCGGTGATGTCCCGCCACATGCATCGGCTTCGTACCACGCGACCCGACTTGTCCCTGACAGCCGTTGCGTTGAGGCTCACGTCGATGAGCGTGCCATCCTTGCGCTGCACTTGGAGCTCGACGTCACGTAATACGCCGCGAGCGCTTAAGTCTTGCAAGGCAGCGTCAACTCGCTGGTGCGACTCCGGCGTGTAGAACTCCAAGATCTTGTGTCCGATGATCTCATCCTTCCGCCGGCCGAGCATGTCGGCCGCCGTCTGGTTGCATTCGATGAGCAGGCCGCTTTCGGGGTCCACGGACAGGTAAGAGTCAGGAGCGTGCTCGTAGTAGTCTCGATATCGCTCTTCGCTCTCCCGTAGTGCCTGCTGGGCCCGCTTGCGCTCGGTGATGTCGCGTGCGACGCAATAGATCAATTGTTCTTCCGATGATGCGGCATAATTCCAGGACAGCCACCGATACGATCCGCCCTTGCACAGGTAGCGAACTTCATTGAGGCCAACCTTCTCAGTCCCAGCCCAGAGCTTCTCTGCTGCGGCCAATGTTCTTTGCCGGTCTTCGGGGTGGACAAGATCCATGCTGTGCTTCGCCAGCAGTTCCTCACCTGTGAAGCCAAGCGTTTGTTCCCAGGCCGGATTGACTTCCCTGAAGCGCCCGTCGAACCCAAGCACACACAGCAGGTCGGGTGAGAGTGCAAAGAATCTGTCATAGCGTGTTACCTCGCGATACGGCTGATTGCTCTCTTGTGGCGCTTCTTTAGTCCGCTCGCGCTCTGCTCTCTTGGGGCTCGGCGCACCGTGG
>JADFNZ010000034.1 GCA_022563135.1 Chloroflexota bacterium
GCAGCCGGCCCCGTACCGCCCTGTGGCGCGCCGATATATGCAAGGAGCGCCGTGTCCGTACTGCCACCGCCTGAATCACCGCCACCGGAGTCGCCGCCTGGCCGCGGAACCGGCGCCGGGCCGCAGCCGCCTCCCACCCTGACCGTCTCCGTCGACCGCTCAGCGTACTTCTCTTCGGCTGCGTCCGCAGGCTGCGCAATGACGATCAGTGATTCGAGGGAGTCCGCGCATCCAAGCGGCGGCGCGGACGTGATCGTCTCCCGTACCCGCACCCCCTCGCCCGGCTCAAGTGATCCTATCTCCCAGCGCACTATTGATGTAAATAAGTCGACCTCGTCGGCAGGCGGCTCCGTTGCGGACACGATGACATTCCCAGCGACATGCCTGCTCAGGAACGTCACGTTCGTCATCGTTACATCGCTCTGATTCATGACAGTAAGCTCGAACTCGATAGCGTCCGGCGGGTTGGACGGGTCGTCCGGCGTCAGGCGCACCCTGCTGATGGCCAGGTTCAACGGCGGATCCGCCGCGCTGTTCGCCACCTCGAAACCGAACGGCGCGCTGGCAACGAATCCCAGGCCAGAAACCAAGCCGACTTGCCCGCTGTACGTACCTTCCACTGCCGCATTCACGATGTCTCTGGTGTGAACGACAAGCTCTCCGTGCGCAGGCACATTCGGCAGCGGCAAGCTCTCGCTCAAGAAATTGCCGTCCACGACGCGGCTGAAGGGGCTGAATTCGACACCGCCCGGACCGCTTGGCGTGGTGCGACCTAGCCGCCGGAAGATCGCTGTTGCGTCACCTGAGTTGGTGATCGTGACCTCGCAGGAGAGCACGGCGTCCTCGTTCGGCCGGATCACCTCCGGCAGGCACGTGGTCTCGACATCAAGGATGGCCTCCGGCGGCGGTAGCGTCTTCGGGCAGTCCGGACACGGCTGGCAATCGACGGTGAGGACGTCTGCGATTTGTTCGGGTGAAGTGTCCCCGTCCATATCGAAGGCGATCGTCTTGACGCGCAGCTCATTCGCGCGGACGTCCGCGAACAACGCGCCGAACGGGCTCTCAGGTACAGCCGTGAGCACAAGCTCATGTTGGCCGGGACTGTCGCAGCGCAGATCGATTTCGAGCAAGGGGCTGGTTTCACCGGGAGCCACGTCTAGCGGCGGCAACGGGAGTCCGCCAGAGCCGGCGATAATCGCGTGAGCTGCTCCCTCAAGGAGGGCTGATCTGAATGCGAAACACTGCAAGATAGGCCCGCCATCCAGCCGAGCGACCTGCAGTTCAACCTCGCATCTAGCTCTCGGCAGCCAGCTAACGCCGTCGGGAAACACCACCTCACTCGCGAAGCCCATGATCTCCACGTCCGGCGCGGGGTTCGCGCTGACTGTGATCGTGAACGTCTCGCCGACGACGACGGTGGCGGGGCCTGCGAGGCTCATGCCCGGCCCTGCTGCGGACACCGTTCGAGGCGACGCCGGCCCGCCCGCGAACGCAAGCAGCGCCACGACCACGGCCGTTACCGCAACGAGGAGCAGTCTGCGCTTATTCATCGGGCCTCTGCCTACTATACAGCCGCCGCAGCCGTCGCGTTCCCGGGCCGGGCGAGAGCGCAACGACCGCCGCAAGAAAGGCCTGTCATCGCTGCGAAAAGAGTTCGTGTCTTCATCACGCACCGCCCGCCGGCGTCATCGGTCTCCGCCGACGCTGCCAGCATACCCCGATCGAGCGGCGTGTCAAGGAGGCGGCGGCTGACGCTACGGCCTATCGCGTTTCGCGCATCGCCCGAACGGATTCCGGCGTGACGCTGTCCGGTAGGCGATAGCCGCGGAAGCTCAGGTAGCCTAGCAGGATGAGGAGGCCAGCCACCGGGCCCGCCAGCCGGATGCCCAGCGAGTTGTCCGCGGTGGTTCCGAGGACGAGCAACAGCGCGATGATCAGCGGCGCCAGCGAGGAGACGGTCTTCTCCACGAACGCCTGCGTCGCGTAGTAGATCCCCTCGCGGCGCATGCCCGTCCGTACGGCGTCGTAGTCGATGATGTCCGCCATGATCGCACCGGGAAACGCCTGCACCGCCGCCATCGGCACCCCGACGAGGGAGAACATCACCAGCGCTTGGGCGAAAACCGGAATCCCGGGGATGAAGCCGGCGAACGCGAGGAACGGGATGTAGACGGCGCCGATGAGCATGGCGGAGGAATAGACGAACGCCTTGCCGCGGAGGAGCGCGAGACGATAGACGGCCGGCAGACACAG
The DNA here is from genome assembly GCA_022563135.1 of Chloroflexota bacterium. The sequence continues at coordinate 2,254 of JADFNZ010000034.1, forward strand.
CATGAGCAGACCGATGGCGCCCGCGGTGAAGATCGAGACTGAGCCCTCCGACCGGCCCAGCACCTGCGTGACGTAAAACGGCAGGATGCCGATGAACACCGTCACGCCGGTGGTGAAGAGCACGAAGGTCGGCAAGAAGTAGAGGAATTGGTCGTTCGAGAACGTCGACTTTATGGCGCGCAGCACGCCCATCTGCACCGGCGGCACCTCCACCCGCACGGCCGGCAGCGCGCCCGACAATGCGAAGTAGCGCGACGTGAGCGCGAGCACCGCGACGATGAGCGCCATCATCCAGAAGTCGATCACCTCCAGCAGCAGGCCCGTCCCGATGAGACCAGCCGCCGCGCCGATCGCGCCGAAGACGACCTGCCAGATGACGATTACCATCCGCCCCTTCTTCTCCGGCGCGATCTCCGGCAAGAGCGACTCGAACGGGCCGCCGGAGAGCGTGCTGAAGAGATGGAACGCCTCGATGACGACGAAGAGATAGATCGCGTTTGTCACCGTCTCGTGGTCGTTCGGCGGCAGCCAGAGCAGGACGAAGAAGAGCGCATAGAACGGCGTCGCCAGCACCACGAACGGCACCCTGCGGCCCCAGCGCGTGCGGGTGCGGTCGCTCCAATAGCCGATGAGCGGATCGTCGAACGCCTCGATCAACCGGCCGGCGAAGAGCAGCGCCCCAACGAGGAGCACAGGGGCTAGGCGCGGAAGGTCGGCATCGTCAGGAGGGATGTAGAAATAGAGGAGCCAGAGATCCCTGGTGCGGCCGAGGATATTGCCGCCGAAGGAGCCCGAGGCGTAGATCAGCTGGTTGCGAAAGCCGAGCGTCCGGGCTGCCATGGCATCACACCGGCAGCTTAGCCCACGATGCTCTCCTTGACCAGCATCCGACCGGCGTGCTACGCTCGCGGCACAACCGAAGAGCGCGCGCAGAGGTGGCCCGACGCGGGCCAATTGCGAAGTCCGGTGCGATTCCGGCGCTGTCGCGCAACTGTGATGCCCCCGCACGGGGGACGAGCCAGGTCGACAGCCTCTGCGCATGTCACGTCGCCTTCGCAGGAGAGGTGCGGACAATGCCAGCATGCAGCGTCCAAGCCCTTGTCGCAGGCAAGGGCTTTTTCTGTTGCCGGAGTGTGTCCGTCGCCTCCCTTCGAGGAGGAGCAGGGAACGTTCGGTAGCAGAAAGGACGAAGAGACTATGCCGCGATTCAACAGATTCGGCGCTGCTGTTGTAGCCATCATCGGGCTGCTCATCTTCTTCGCCGCGTGCAACGGCGATGGCGAATCGCCAACGAGCACACAGACACTGGACGGCTTCCCGGTCACGCTTCAGGGAGCGGACGGACGGCAGATCACGCTCGATGGGCCGCCGCAGCGCATGGTGGTGCTCTCGCCCGGCCACGTCGAGATCCTGTTCGCCATCGGCGCGGGCGATCAGGTGGTCGCCGTGGAGCAGAACACCGACTTCCCGCCGGAGGCGGCGGCGGTCGAGCCGAAGCTGAGCGGCTTCGAACCGAGCACGGAGGCGGTCGCGGAGCTGAACCCGGACCTCGTGATCCTCTCCTTCGCTCCGGAGGGGTTCGTCGAGCAGCTAGCCGGCCTTGGCATCACGGTGTTTCTCGACGACATAGATACGAGGATCACGACGGTTGAGGGCGTCTTCGATAGCATTCTGGAGCTCGGCCGCGCGACCGGCCACGCGGCAGAGGCAACCGAGCTCGTGCGAGACCTGCGGGAGCGCGTTGCGGCCGTGGAGGAGGCGGTGGCCGGCGTCGCGGAAGGCCCGCGCGTCTATCACGAGCTGGACGATACGCTCTTTACCATCAGCCCGGGGACGTTCACCGGCGACCTCTACGCCAAGCTGCACGCGGAGAATATCGTGGGTGCGGGCGAAGGGCTGTTTCCTCAGCTTTCGCCGGAGGCGGTCATCGACCGCGACCCGGAGGTGATCATCCTGGCGGACGCGGCCTTCGGGCAGACGCCTGACGTCGTCGCGGCACGGCCGGGCTGGGACGTGATCGATGCCGTCGAGAACAACCGCGTCTTCGCCATCGACCCCAACCTAGTGAGCCGCCCGGGGCCCCGTATCGTCGACGGGCTCGAAGCGCTGGCGCGGTTGCTCTACCCGGAGCTGTTTCCGGAGGAAGGGAGGGTACCGTGCTCGGCGTGCTTCGCCGCGGGCGCCCTGGCGCTGCGGACGCGATAGCGTTTCCGCGCCAGACGCGGGCGCCGATCGCCCTCGCGCTAGCGGCCGTCGCGCTGACGGCCGGCTTCGCGCTGCTCTGGGGCGCGGCCGATATCCCGCCCGCGACCGTGGGCCGAATCCTGCTCCACCGCCTAGGCCTGCCCATCGAGACGGACTGGCCGCGGAGCTGGGGCGCGATCGTCTGGGAGGTGCGGCTGCCCCGAGTCGTGCTCGCGGGACTCGTCGGCGCCACGCTCGCCTACTCCGGCGCGACGTATCAGGGCGTCTTCCGCAACCCGCTCGCTGAGCCGTATCTGCTCGGCGTCGCCTCCGGTGCAGGCCTCGGCGCGACGATCGTGCTCGTCAGCCCGGTCGCCTTCACGCTGGGGCCGCTCAGTCCGGTGCCAGCGGCGGCCTTCGCCGGAGCGATCATCGCCGTCACCATCACCTATATGCTCGCGCGGGTCGGCCCGGTCGTCCCCACGACCACGCTCATCCTCGCCGGCGTCGCCGTCGGCTCCATCGCCACCGCGCTGATCTCCTATCTCATGCTGGCGAACAGTGACCGGACGCTGCCGGTGCTCTCCTGGCTGCTGGGCGGGTTCACGACGGCATCGTGGCCGCGCGTGTGGCTGCTTCTGCCGTACGCGGTCATCGGCATGATCGTCCTGTTCCCGTTCGGACGGATCATGAACGTGCTCCAACTCAGTGAGGAGCAGGCGCGGCAGCTCGGGGTCAACGTGGGCGCGATCCGGCTCGCGCTCCTCGTCGTCGCCTCGCTCGCGACGGCGGCGGCGGTCGCCGTGAGTGGCATCATCGGTTTCGTCGGGCTCGTCGTGCCGCACGTGACGCGGCTGCTCTGGGGCGCCGACCACCGGCAGCTCCTGCCGCTCTCGGCGGCGCTGGGGGCCGCGTTCCTCATCGTGGCCGACCTCGTCGCGCGTACGGCCGCCTCCCCGCACGAGATCCCGGTGGGCATTATCACGGCCTTCGTCGGCGCGCCGCTCTTCCTCTATCTGCTGCGCCGGCAGCGGAGGGCCGCGCTCTATGCTTAGCCTGCGCGACCTCTGGGCCGGCTATCACGACCGAACGGTCCTGCGCGGCATCGACCTGGATGTCGGCGCGGGAGAGGTGGTGGCGCTCGTCGGCGCGAACGGCTGCGGCAAGACGACGCTGATCCGGGCCGTCGCCGGTGTCCTTCCGCTCGACCGCGGCTGCGCCCGTCTTGCGAGTGATGATCTCGCCTCACTCTCAATCGCGGAACGGGCGCGCCGCGTCGCCGTCGTGCCCCAGGCGGCCCTGCTGCCGCCCGGCTTCTCCGTGTTCGAGCAGGTGCTGATGGGACGAACGCCCTACCTCGGTCTGCTCAGCTCGGAGCGGGCGGAGGACTTCGCGATCACGCGGATGGCGATGCTCGACACAGACTGCTGGTCGCTCGCCGAGCGGCCGGTCGAGGAGCTCTCGGGCGGAGAGCGCCAGCGTGTGGTGCTGGCGCGCGCGCTGGCGCAGCAGCCGGAGGCGCTGCTGCTCGACGAGCCCACGTCGCACCTCGACCTGAAGCACCAGGTGCGCACCTTCCAGCTCGCGACGCGCCTCGGCCAGAAGTTCGGCCTGGCGATCCTCGCCGCGGTGCACGACCTCACACTCGCATCGCTCTTCGCCGACCGCATCGCGTTCATGGACGGGGGCAGGATCGTCGTCAGCGGAGCTCCGGACGATGTGCTGCGGCCGGAGATCATCGAGCGGATCTACGGCCTGCCGGTGATCATCGCCCACCACCCGGAGACGGGCCGCCCGATCGTGCTGCCTCGGGCCCTGGAATCGAGTGGCGGACGCGCCGAACGGGCAGAGACTCCAACCCAGAGAACAGGGGAGCGGAGGGCGCTCTAGCAGCCGCCGCCGAACTCTGCTACCCGGCGGCCCGCTCCTCCGTCCCTAGGCCGTAGCCGCGATACGGCATGGTGCGGAGGAGCCGCGGATCCTGATCGATCGCGCGGAGTTTGCGTCGCAGGTTGCTCACGTGCGAGCGAACCACCTCCGGGCCGCTTGTGCCAGGCGGGTACCCCCACACCTGGTCCAGCAGCTCCGCCGTGGAGACGAACTCGCCCGGGCGCTCCATCAGGTAGCGCATTAGGCGAAACTCCGTGCCCGTGAGCGCGAGCGCGCCGCCGCCTTCGAAGAGCAGCCGCTGCGACACATCATCCAGAGCAACGTCGCCGATCTGAAGGAAGCGCTGCCGGCGGAGCCTCGCGCCGTTCGCCAGCACGCGCGCCACCTCATGCGTCAGCTCGGAGCTTTCCAGCGGTTTCGTGACCAGCCCGTGCCGCTGCGCCTCAAAGAACGCCGGCAGCGCGGCGGGCACGAGGCGGGCAGAGGGCGGCGCCAGAAAGACTACGGACGATGTGCAGCGGTCCGGGTCTGCGCAGAGCCATTGCCAGAATCGCTCCAGCTTGCTCGGCGGCAGCACGCAGTCGAGGCAGACGAGGTCGACCTGCGCGCGTGTAAGCGTCCAGCGCGCCTGGCGAAGATCGCGGGCCAGCAGCGGGTTATGGCCGGCGTTTGAAAGGCATCCGTAGGCAGCCTGGAGCAAGATCTTGTCCGGGCTGACGATGAGTAACTGCGCTGTGGAACTCACACTGGTTCGCCGCGCCACGGCCTGCGGTAAGGAGACCGCGCCCACACCCAAATCCCCGGGGGTCACCACCGACTATGATTATGCCACATCCTGTCAAGTGCCTCGCTATCCCAGGTGCTCAGGCCAGGCCGCTCCCTTGCCCTCCCTGCTGACGCTCCATAGAATGCCAGAGCGGCACGGCGCTACGCGTTCCTCCGCATTCCTGAACGATTATGTCAACGCCACGCATCATCGACCTCCGCAGCGACACCGTCACCCAGCCCACCGCCGCCATGCGCGAAGCGATGGCGCAGGCAGAGGTAGGCGATGACGTCTACGGCGAGGACCCGACGGTGCGCCGTCTGGAGTCGCTGGCCGCCGAGCGGATGGGCAAGGAGGCGGCCGTCTTCGTCGCCAGCGGGACGATGGGCAACCTGACGTGCCTGCTGGCCCACTGCGAACGCGGCGACGAGGCGATCGTCGGTAGCGAGGCCCACGTGCTCCACGCCGAGGCCGGCGGCGCCGCACGCCTCGGCAGCATTCAGCTCCGCACTGTGCCCAATACGCCTCGCGGCATGCTCGACCTCGACGCGGTGGAGGCGACGATCCGCGGCCAGAACGAACACTTCCCCCGCACCGCGCTCATCTGCCTGGAGAACACCCACAACCGCTGCGGCGGCGGCGTCATCACTGCGGAGGAGACCGCGCAGGTCGCCGAGATCGCGCGCCGGCACGGCATACCCGTCCACCTGGACGGCGCGCGCATCTTCAACGCCGCCATCGCCCTCGGCGTCCGGGCGGCGCGCCTGGCGGAGGCGGCCGATTCGGTCACCTTCTGCTTCTCGAAGGGGCTCTCCGCGCCGGTCGGCTCCGTCGTCTGCGGCTCCGCCGGCTTCGTCGCCCGCGCCCGCCGGGCGCGCAAGGCGCTCGGCGGCGGCATGCGACAGGCTGGCGTGATCGCCGCCCCTGCGATCGTCGCGCTCGAGACGATGGTCGACCGGCTGGCCGATGACCACGAGAACGCCCTCTTCCTCGCGCGCGGCCTGAGTGAGCTCCCTGGCGTCCGGACCGACCTCGAGAGCATCCAGACTAACATCGTCATGTTCGACGTCGAAGACGCCGTTAGGTTCCGCAGCCGGCTCCGCGATGCCGGCGTGCTCGCGAGCGGCTTCGGCCCCACGCGCGTGCGCATGGTCACGCACTACGGCATCGAGCGCGCGGACATCGAGGAAGCGCTCGAACGCGCGCGGCAGAGCGTCGCCGCAGCGCCGGTCTAGCCCGATGCGGCCGTACCTCTACGCGGCGGTGCTCCTCGCCTCGCTCCTCGTCGTGGCTGCCTGCACGGACGATGAGAGCATCGAACCGAGCGACATCGTCTCCACCATCCCGTGGCCCGACAATGAGCGCGCGGAGTACGTGCTTTTCGAACGCGACGACCTGGAGACCGAGTTCGGCCGGGGCGTCCTCACCATCACCCGGCAGCGCGGCCAGTTTGAGCTGCGTCTCCATTTCGAGGGCGGCGGCGATACGGACGAAAGCGTGATCATCGTCGACGCGACGACGCTCAAGCCCGCCACCGTCCGGCGCGAGGTGGGCCGCGAGGGGACGACCGTCACCGGCGAATACAAGCCGGACGAGGAGATCGTTGATGTCATCATCACCGACGAAGACGGCGACATACGAACGATTCCCATTCGGCTGGAGGAGAGCTACTACGACAACGAGTCGTCGCTCTTCATCTGGCGCTCCATCCCGTTCGAGGAGGGCTTCAAGGGCAGCTACCAGTCCGTGCAGACGAACCAGGGCCAGCTCGTGCCGGTCACGCTGGAGGTTACGGGACGGCAGGAGATCAGCGTCCCCGCCGGAACGTTCGAGACTTGGCGCGTCGAGATCAGGATCGGCGGCACCAAGCAGGTCGCCTGGTACGCCGACACCCCGCAGCGCGAACTGGTGCAGTACGACAACTCCAGGCTCATCTTCCAGCTCACCGCCATCGACGGCGGCTAGCCGCCGGCCGCCCAGAGGCAGCCTACGCCGCCGGCTTGCGCATTATCCTCTAGCGCCAGCAGCTCGTCGCGATAGGCGCCGTCCTGACGCCACGCCTCGCCCAGACCCTCCGCGACGAGCCGCGCATCCACCGATTCGACGGCCGGCGTGAAGACGTAGCGCAGCAGCCGGTCGAACTGGTCGCGCTCGCGCAGGTCCGGCAGGAGCAGCACCTGATCACCCACGAGCGCTTCGTTACGCTCCGTCGCCTCGTCGAAGCACCGCTCGCCCCGCTCTGGCGTGTTCACGCCGAAGTAGCGCACGCGCTCCTCACCGCCGTCGATGAGCACATCGATCGTGTCGCCGTCGATTACGCGCACGATGCTGGCCTGCTGGAGCAGCGCTGAGTCCGGCTGCAGATCCGGCACGATGACCTCGAGCGTGGGCGTGGGCGTGACGCCGGCCTCGCCGTCGTCGTCGCCGCCCTGCGCCAGCAGACCGAGCACGATCGCAAGCGTCATCGTCGCGATCGCCGCGGCAAGCCAGCGCGTGCTGCGGCGTCGCAGGAAGGACGCGAGGAACGACGAGCCACGCTCCGTTTCACGGCGCGCCTTCCGTTCGCGGCGTCGACGGCGTCTACGAGATGCCATGCTTCACAAAGTCTAGTGCAATTCGCCGCGAGAGGGCATATCCTATCTTCATGATGGGCAAGCGAGGCCGGCCACCGCACCCAGGGCTCCTCACCCCGCGCGAGCAGGAGGTGTTGGCGCTCCTGCGCGAGAAGCTCTCGAACGAGAAGACCGCGGAGCGGCTGGGCATCACCGAGGGCGGCGTCAAGTACCACGTCTCGGAGATCCTGAGCAAGCTGAGCCTGGAGAACCGCAGCGACGCCGCCCGCTGGCGCCCCGATCAAGCGCGACCGTGGTGGTCGGCCGCCGCGGTACCGCTACTGTTCGCCCGCAAGATCAACCTGAGCATGCTCCCGCCGGTCATCGCCGGCGGCCTGGCCGTGGCCGTCGCCGCCGGCATCGGTCTGCTCGTCTGGGCGCTCCTGGCCACGCAGGGGAACGGCGGGTTCGACGAGCTCGTTGGCCTCACGCCGGAGGAGGCGATCACACGCTACGAGGCAGCGCTTGTGCGCGAGGGCGAGGTGTTCCACACCACAATGGAGACGACCATTACGGATGCGGAGGGCGCCACCGAGCCCTTCTTTGAGATGGAGGTGTGGTTGGACGGGGGCAGCGAGATGAGCCGGTCTGAGTTCCGCCTCGACCCGAGCCAGGACCTCGATATCACCGAAGAGCTAACCACCATCCTGATCGGCGAAACCGGGTACTACCGCGACTGCTGCGACACGCGGACGGCTGACGCCCAGCGATGCGGTGGGATGCCAACTACGATAGATGAGATAACGCTCTTTCCGCTGCTCTTCGATTGCGGCGACCTGAGCGAACAGCTTCAATTCGGCGTTCTTCAGGTCGATATCGACGTGGAGTACGCTGGAACGCCCGCCGTCGTGCTCACGCGAGAGGTGATGGCCCAGTATCCGACGGAGACGGGGCCACAGTTCCTAGATCGCGTCACGGTCGCTTTCTACCTCGACAGGGCATCGTTCCTGCCGCTGGCGTTCGTTTTGATATCCGACTCTGTCGAGGATGAGGACGACGGTACGCTCCTCACCACGTTCCAGAACGAGTTCCTGCCCCCTGTCTCTCTCCCGGACGACTTCTTCGACCCAGCCTCCATCGGCTATGTCGCGCCGGACCCGTTCGCCGGGCTGAACACCACGGACCCCGGCATTAGCGTATACTGGCTCGGAGAAGCGCTCCCACCACAGAGCGGCCTGCCGCGCCTGAACTTCGAGGACTCCGATGCCTTCGCAGCCGGCGTCGAACCCGGCTGGCGGCTGCTCATCTATTACGACAAGTGCGTGCGCCTCGTGCTCTGGCCGCGTGACGCCTGGGCGGACATCGTCCAGACGGACTTCGGTCGCATCTGGTGGGACTCGCCGTGCGTCCAGCAGGAGGAGATCCAGCTCGCAGACCGGCGCATCGTCATCTTCTCCGGCTACGAGCCTGAAGACCGTGGTGCGAGCGCGCCCACCCCTACGCTCCCCTGCCCCGATCGTCCGTTCGATCTCTTCATCGCGCACGTCTACTTCCAGGGCACCGTCGTCTCCATCAATGCGCCGTTCTGCTTCTTCTGCGTCGGCCGCGGCGCGGCGATCGACCCCTATGACTCACGCGAAGGTATGGAGGCGATCGCACGCGGGTTGCATCTGCGTCCTCGGGATGAGTAATCCGCGCAATTTCGCCCAAAAGTGTAGTGTAATTCGGCCTTGCGACTAGTACCCTAGTCTTGCGATGGCTAGACGCGGCCGGCCTCCACATCCCGAGCTCCTCACTCTGCGCGAGCAGGAGGTGTTGGCGCTCCTCCGCGAAGAGCTCTCGAACGACGAGATTGCGGAACAGCTTGGCATCAGCCTAGACGGCGTCAAATACCACGTTTCTGAAATATTGAGCAAGTTGGCCGTACGTAATCGTCGTGAGGCCGCCCGCTGGCAGCCGGAAGCGCGACCGTGGTGGTCCGCAGCGTTCGCGCCGCTCTTCTTCTGGCGCAAGGTGAACCTGAGCGCGCTCTCACCGGCCATCGCGGGCGGCCTGGCCGTGGCCGTCACCGCCGGCATCGGCCTCCTCGTGTGGGGCCTGCTGGCGACGAACGGAGATAGCGAAGTTGCCGACCTCGATGGGCTGACCGCGCAGGAGGCGACCAGGCGCTACGAGGCGGCGCTTGTGCGCAACGGCGAAGTGTTCCACACCAAGATCAAGATGACCAGGACGGATGCGGAGGGCGTGACCGAGCCCTTCACCGTAATCGAGGTGTGGTTGGACGGCGGCGAGGTGGGCCGGGCAAAGTTCCTCGACATCAGTGGTGGGTTCACCGTCATCCTGATTGGCGAGGCCGGATACTACCGCGACCCCTCCAACACGTGGAGGCTGGACGGGGGCGCGGTCAGCGAGCGGTGCGGCAAGATACCAACCTTTGGCGGGATGCCGCTCTTTTCGCTGGTGTTAGACTGCGGCCACCAGGACGATCGACTTCAATACGGCGTCCTTCAGATCGATACCTCCGTATACGACGGCACGCCTGCGGTGGCGCTCACGAGAGAGGTGGTTGCGGTGACCGGGCCAGCGTACCTGGATCGCGCCACGTATACGCTCTACCTGAACCGAGCATCATTCCTGCCGCTGGCGTTTGCTATGGAACAAATTGGCGTCCAAGTCCGTGACGATTATACGACCCTGCTCACGTTCCAGAACGAGTTCCTGCCTCTCGATTCGCTCCCCGACGACCTCTTCGATCCGGCCTCGATCGGCTACGTAGTGCCGGATCCGCTCGCGGGGCTGAACGCGCCAGACCCTGGCGTGAGCGTCTACTGGTTGGGCGAGGTGCTCCTTCCCAGCGAAGGCCTGCCGCGACTCAGCTTCCAGGACTCGGTTGCGTATCTGGACAGCGACGGGCAGAGCAAGCGCATGCGGATCACGTACGACATGGACGTTCAGCTGAGGCTCTGGGAGCCGGATGCCCTGGAGGAGAACCTCCCAACGCGGTTCGGCCGCCTCTGGCGGGATTCACCATGCGTCCAGCAAGAGGAGATCCAGCTCGCAGACCGGCGCATCGTGATCTTCTCCGGCTTCGAGCCCGTGCAGACCCTGGTAGACGCGCCCACGATCAAGCTCCCCTGCCCGGACCCTCCCTTCGATCTCTTCCTCGCGTACGTCTACTTCGAAGACACCGTTGTCGCGATCAACGCGCCGTCCTGCTTCGTCTGCGTCCGCCGCGGCACAGCGATCGACCCCTACGACTCTCGCGAGGGGATGGAGGCGATCGCACGCGGGTTGCACATCCGGCCCCGGGACGAATAATCCGCGCACTGATCGGCTACAATGCGGGCTGCCGATGGCAGAGCTGCTCCTCCGCAACGCCCGCATCTGGACGGGTGATGCCGCCACGCCCTGGGCGGAGGCCGCCCTGGTACAGAACGGCCGCTTCGCCTTCGCCGGCCGTGAGCGCGATCTAAACGCTCCCGCCGGCGTGGCCACGTTGGACGCGGAAGGCCGGCTCGTCCTGCCCGGCTTCACCGACGGCCACGCCCATCTGCTGAACACCGGCCTCGCCATGCGCGCGGTCGATCTGAAGGGCGTCGCGAGCGTGGAGGAGGCTGCAAGACGTGTGGCCG
>JADFNZ010000035.1 GCA_022563135.1 Chloroflexota bacterium
TGATCGAATTCCTCTCAGATCAACACGGCATGGACATTGACGGCCTTGTGTTCCGTTTCATTCGCCTTCCGAGCGATGAAGAGATACTAATTCGGGCGTCGGTGCTCTCTGAGGAACGGCGAACCATCAAGAGCGAGTCCTACCGCCTTAGTCCGGACACGCTTGTCGCCCAGGCACGTGATCGTAAGATCATTCCTCACATCAACGCTCTGCGCAGGTTAAGTGAATTTCTTTCCGAGGACCCGGCCAAAACATACGGCGGCTCCTTCAGGTATTGGGGGAACGGGCGCATGCTCTGTGGCGTCAACGTCGCGAGCAATTGGCACGCTCCCGAGGGCAATCTAGATGTATGGGTGTCACATGGAAACCTCGCACAGGTTGCAGGGGTCTCTGAGGAAGCGATCGTGGAGGAACTCAAGTCACGGCTTGAGTACGTTAAAGAATACGAGACCTCTCATCAGATGATCTTTCGCATTCTTTCCGAATCGGCCGCCGAATCGTTCGTTGGCATTTTTCGCGAGTGGGTCGGGGGTGGAGAAAGACGCGATGGCGATGACGCAGTTCCAGCAGCCTTGCAGGCGGACAGGTCGTAACCCTACTCTCGACGACCGCCGAGCATCTGGACAGTGAACTCGCAACTTCAGACACTCTAGGCGAAGGCATGCAGGGACTTTTGACGAATCGCTGCCCGCCTGTCGTATACTACTCGCAGGGCATGACTGCGGAAACGGAACGCCAGCTAGCCGCCCTCGACGCCATCCTGCGCGAGATGGGGTCAGCCGTCGTCGCCTTCTCCGGCGGGGTGGATAGCGCGCTGCTCGCCGTCGCGGCGCACCGGGCGCTGGGCGACCGCGCGCTCGCCGTCACGGCGGTCTCGCCCGCGCTGGCCGGCCGCGAGCTCGACGAGGCGCGCGAGCTCGCCGGGCGCTTCGGCCTGCGGCACCGCACGATCGAGACGCACGAGATGGAGCGCGAGGGCTACGTCGAGAACTCGCCGCACCGCTGCTACCACTGCAAGACGGAGCTCTACTCGGAGCTGCGCACGCTCGCCGACGCCGAAGGCTACGCCTGGGTGGCGAACGGCGCGAACACGGATGACCTGGGCGACTATCGGCCCGGGCTGCAGGCGGCGTCCGAGCATGACGTGCGCAGCCCGCTCGTCGAGGCGGGCCTGAGCAAGGCGGCCGTCCGCGAGCTCGCCCGTGCGCTGGAGATCCCGATCTGGGACAAGCCGGCGCAGCCTTGCCTCTCCTCGCGCATCCCCTACGGCACGCCCGTCACGGTCGAGACGCTCTCCATGATCGAGCGGGCGGAGGCGTTCCTGCGCGGCCTCGGCCTGCGCGAGGTGCGCGCACGCCACCACGACAAGCTCTGCCGCGTCGAGGTGGGCGAGCAGGAGCTCGAGTTAGCGTTCGCCCACCGGCGCGAGATCGTCGACGGGCTGCGCGAGGTCGGCTACCTCTGGGTCTCGCTCGATCTCGCCGGGCTGCGCTCCGGCAGCCTCAACGACGCGATCGACCTCACGCCGGTTGAGCGGCCTGTCTCTTCGTAAGCCCCGTACTGCCGCCGCTCGCCCCTTTACAGCTATCGTATACTAGAGACCGATCGGAAAGACGCGGCAAATCGCAAGGAGGTGTACCGTGGCTGAGCTAGTGAAGGACGTCGTCTGCGGGATGGAGATCGACCCGGAGACGGCGGCAGGGAAGTCGGAGCACGAAGGGACGACCTACCACTTCTGCGCCGAGGGCTGCAAACAGGAGTTCGACACGAACCCGCAGAAATTCCTCGACGGCGGTGAGGCCGAGCCGGCGCCGGCAGCCGAAGCCGTCCCCGCCGCGGCCGAGGCGTCGAGCGGCTCGTCCGAGAAGCGCTGGTGGGAGTTCTGGAAGTCCTAGGCGACCGGCTCGCACGACGACGGAGGGTCCGTGGCTGACGAAACAGCGATTCGTGAGCTGGTGGAGAAGATGGCCGAGGAGCGCGACAAGCTCCTCGGCCAGATCGAGGCGTTGAGCGAAGGGGACGCGGAGCGCACGCCCGCCGGCGCGCAGGGCGAAGCGCAGTGGTCGGCCAAGGAGCAGTGCGCGCACCTCGCGGAGATGGAGACGGCCTATCGAGCGTGGGTAGAGCGCGCGCTGGAGAACGAGAACCCGAACGTCGACGGCGTTCGCGGCGAGCGCGTCGCCATCCCGCTGGAGGAGGCGAACCGACGGCCTCTCGCGGATCTGGTCACCGAGCTGCGCCGCCAGCGGGAGAAGACCTCCGCGCTCATCGAACGGCTGGCGCCTGAGCAGTACGACCGCACCGCCACCCAGCCGGTCTTCGGCACGCTCACCGTCCTCCAGTGGCTGCGCTCCTACTACCGGCACGACCGGATGCACCAGGCGCAGATTGCAGGGCGGGCGTCCGACTACCAGCCGCGCTTCGCGGGCGGTCGCGAGCCGGACCAGCGACGCGCCCGGCTCCCGTGAGCCCCCGGCCGCGGGTGTTCGTCACGCGGCAGCTCCCGGGCGCCGCCCTCGGACGGCTGCGCGACGAAACCGAACTTGAGGTCTGGAGGGACGATCTGCCCCCGCCTCGCGAGCAGCTTCTGGCCGCCGTCCGTGACGCCGAGGGGCTGCTCTGCCTTCTCACCGACCAGATCGACGACGAGCTCCTCGCCGCGGCGCCGAAGCTGCGCGTCGTGAGCACGATGGCCGTCGGCTACGACAACATCGATGTCGAGTCGGCCACACGCCGGCGGATCGTCGTCGCTAACACGCCGGACGTGTTGACGGAATCGACCGCCGACCTCGCCTTTGCCCTCCTGCTCGCGGCCGCGAGGCGCGTCGTCGAGGGCGATCGGGTCACGCGGGAGGGCCGCTGGACGACGTGGCACCCCTCGTTCCTCCTCGGACGGGACATCCACGACGCGACGCTCGGCATCGTCGGGCTGGGGCAGATCGGGCTCGCGGTGGCGCGTCGGGCGCGCGGCTTCGGGATGCGGCTGCTCTACACGAGCCCTTCACGCCGGCAGGATGCTGAACGTGAGCTCGCCCTAGCACACGTGAGCTTCGATGAGCTGCTCGCCGAGGCGGACTTCATCTCCGCCCACGTCCCGCTCACTCCGAAGACCCACCACATGTTTAACGCGGACGCGTTCCGGCGCATGAAGGCGACGGCGATCTTCGTTAACACGTCGCGCGGACAGGTCGTCGACGAGGCAGCCCTTCACCACGCGTTAGACTCGCGCACTATCGCCGGGGCGGCCATCGACGTTACCGAGGTAGAGCCGCTGCCCAAGCAGGATGCGCTCCTGCGCCTGCCCAACCTGATCGTCACGCCGCACATCGGGTCCGCCAGCGTCGCCACGCGCGCCCGCATGGCGGAGATGGCAGCGGAGAACCTGCTGGCAGGGCTGCGGGGCGACGAGCCACCGCACTGCGTCAATCCAGAGGCCCTTGAGCGCTAGGATGCGATACACCGCCGGCGGGACGTTCGGCATCTTGACAGCCTTCCCACGCAGGCGTATCGTTCTAGGTGAGGAGCCCGAAGAGCCGGCGACGGCTCAACTCTAAAGGAGGTGCCAATGCTCAACATGCGGGTCCTCCTGAGCGTCTGGCAGGTTGATCGGTAGGGCCCTACCTCGGCGAAGCGCGGTAGGGCGAACGGAGCGGTAAGCCCCACGCTAGATCAGGGGTTATCGCGCAAGAGCGAACCCACCCATTCGGGGGCTACCCGATGTGGGGCTTGCGGAAAACAATACGAGAATCATATAGAGGGCTTTCCAAAGGACGGGAAAGCCCTTATCCTATACGCGGCAGGAAGCCAAATGTCACAGCGCCGCCTCACTCGCACCAGCAACCTCTGGCTCGCGCAGACGCTCTGGAAGCTGGGCGCCGTCCAGTTTGGCAGCTTCACGCTGGGCCGCACCACCGTGAACTCCCCCGTCTACGTGAACTTGCGCCTCCTCATCGGCCATCCCACCGCCCTCTGGCGCATCGCGCACATCATCCGGGACGAGATTCAGACGCTCCAGCGGAAGCTCCACCCGCAGGTGCAGCCGTTCGACCTCGTCGCCGGTGTGCCGTTCGGCGGCCTCCACTGCGCGACGGCGTTCTCGCTCACGGCCAAAGTCCCCATGATCTACCTGCACCCCCGCATGGACGACCTTGGCAGCGACATCGAAGGGCTCTACCACCCGAACCAGCGCGCGATCATCATGGACGATCTGCTCGCCGGTGGCGGCAGCATCTTGGAGACGGCGCTGCAACTTGGCGAGGCCGGGCTCATTGTGCGCGACGCCGTCGTTCTGCTCGACCGGCAGCAGGGCGGCCGCGAACGCCTCCGCCGCCAGGGGATCAACATGATCTCCGTCCTAACGCTGGAGGTGCTGATGAACTACCTGAAATCGAGCGGCAAGATCGATGAGGACCTGTACCGGCCTTCGATGGAATTTCTCGAGACGCACCGCCATCTGGAGGACGACGTGTAGGCGGCCGACTGCCAGCGCGGAGAGACACAAAGGCCGGGTGTGACCCCGGCCTCTTGCGTGAAACGATGCGTAACGGGCTAGAGGAGACGGCGCACGGGCTTGCGGCCCGGGCGAGGATCATAGTTCGCCTTGAACATCTCCAGTTTGTCGCGCTCGATGAGGTACTTGCCTGCAAAGAGGACCGCCGGCACCTTCTTCTGCTTGATCAGCCTGCGCAGGCTCTGCGGATGAATTCTTAGGATACGGGCCGCCTCCACCAAATCGAGATAGTTATCGAACAGATTGCTGCCCATACACTCCCTCAGCAGACTAAGACGCTAACACGCGTGCATAAATATAGCACACGTTTCCGCCGCCGTGGAAGTGGGGATTCCCATGAGACCGGCGCCGGCGCAGCCTAGGCCGGCGTCGGCGGTGGCGGTTCGTCCCAGAGCCCGCGATCTCGTAGCAGGGCGCGACTGTAGAAGTGCTGCCCGCTGAGCGACGCTTCCCCTTCGCCGCAGAGCACGACCGCCGCCTTGCCCATCGCCTCCGGCGCTTCGACAAAGGGGCCGGAGGGCACCTGCTCGGGCAGCCGATGGTACATCGTGCCCGGCGTGATCACCAGTCCTTCGGGAGAGAGGGCGAAGACGCGGATCCCCTGCTCCTTCACCTCTTCCGCCAGGCCCTGGCTGAACTTTCGCAGCGCGTCCTTCGTCACCGAGTAGGAGATGTTGTCGCCGCCGCCCTGATCCGCCGCGATCGAGGAGATGTTGATGATCACGCCGTCCCGCCGCTCGATCATATGCGGCAGCACGGCCTGGCAGCAGGCCACGGGGCCCCGCACGTTCACGCGCATCACTAGGTCCCAGCGCTTGAGTGGGATCTCCCAGAGGCGGCCGGGGGACATCACGCCCGCGTTGTTGATGAGAATATCGATCCGGCCGAACTCCGCCAGCGCGGCCCGCACCAGGTCGCGCACGCTCTCCTCGTCCGTCACGTCCGTGCGTACTGCGAGCGCCCGCACGCCGAGCGCCCGGATCTCCTCGGCGGTCGCGGCGATGGTGCCGGGCAGCTTCGGGTCCTTCTCCTGTTCGCTGCGGGCAGCCACGACGATGTGGCAGCCCTCCTTCGCCAACTCCAACGCCATGAACTTCCCCACGCCCCGGCTGCTGCCTGTAATGATCGCGACTTTGTCTGCGAGCTGCATCGCATCCCTCCGCTGTAAGCGCGCGTCTCGACGGCCGAGACGCCTTGCGTATCGTGCCTCGCGCGGCCGGTCTACGTCAACGGAGCCGGGCCGGCCGCCTATCCGTTGACCCCGCCACGAGCACGATGGTAGGCTAAAAGAGTGAGCATCGCGGGGCCAGCCGAGGTGAGGCACGGCCCCTTTTCTATGCACGTTCCAACCAGGAAGGCAGCCCATGATCGCCACCGTCGTCGGTAGCTACCCGAAGATCCCCAACCGGCCGCGGCCCGCGCGGCTGCGGCAGGCTATCTCCCGCTTCGACCGCGACGAAATCTCCGAGCAGGAGCTGGACGGCGTCGCGGACGCGGTCACGGAGGAGGTGCTGGCGGAACAGGCCGACGCCGGCCTCGACCTGGTGACGGACGGCCAGATCCGCTGGGAGGACGAGCAGACCTATCTCGCGCGAAAGCTCAGCGGCATCAGCATCAACGGCCTGATCCGCTGGTTCGATACGAACATGTACTATCGCCAGCCGGTCGTCGAAGGCGCCATCGGCTGGCTGGAGCCAATCACGGTGCGCGACTACACGTTCGCGGTGAAGCACAGCGCGAAGCCGGTGAAGCCCGTGCTCACCGGCCCCTACACGCTGGCCCGGCTCTCCGTCGATCAGCACTACGGCTCGGTCGAAGCGCTCGCGGCCGCCTTCGCTGAGGCGCTGAACGAGGAGGCGAAGGCGCTGCAGGAAGCCGGGGCCACCTATATTCAGTTCAACGAGCCGGCGATCCTGCAGCACAAAGACGACTTCCCATCCTTCGCCTCGGTCAGCCGGCGCCTGACCGAGGGCCTGGCAGTCGAGACGGCGGTCTACCTCTACTTCGGCGACGCCGGCGGCATCTACCCGCAGCTACTCGACCTGCCGTTCGATCTGATCGGGCTCGACTTCGTCATGGGAGACGCGAACGAGAAGATCATCAAGCAGGCCCCATTCACGAAGAAGATCGGCCTCGGCATCGTCGACGCGCGGAACACGAGGCTGGAGTCGCCGGAGCAGATCGTGCAGCGCATCCATACGCTCGCCGGCGACCTCTCGCCGGACGACATCCACGTCAGCCCGAGCGCGGGGCTCGAGTTCCTGCCCCGCGAGGTCGCGCAGGAGAAGCTGCGCCTGCTCTCCGAAGGAGTGCGGCAAGCGGAAGGAGTGGCCGTATGAGCAAGGGACTTCTCACCACCACGGTTGGCAGCTTCCCCAAGCCCGACTACCTGCAACGGGCGCGCAACAAGCACAGCGCCGGCAAGCTCTCGCTCGAGGAGCTGCAGGAGCTGGAGCAGAAGGCGACTCGCGAGGTGATCGCGCTGCAGGAGGAGGTAGGCCTCGACATCCTGGTCGACGGCGAGATGGCGCGCGGCGACATGGTGGCCTTCTTCGCCGAGCACTTCCAGGGGATGGAGATCGGCGGCCTCGTCCGTTCCTACGGCAACCGCTACTATCGCAAGCCGATCGTGAAGAGCGACGTGCGCTGGCCCGGCCCGATCACGGTCGAGATGTGGCGCTTCGCGCAGAGCCTCACGCAGAAGCCGGTGAAGGGCATGCTCACCGGGCCCTACACGATGGTCGAGTGGTCGTTCCTGGAAGGCTACGACACGCAGCGCGAGGCCGTGCTCGCGATGGCGCAGGCCGTCCACCAGGAGGCGGTCGAGCTCGACCGCGCCGGCGCGCCGTTCATCCAGATCGACGAGCCGGCGCTCTCCACGCGCCTGGAGGACATCGAGCTGGCGATCGAGGCGATGGGCATCGTGACCGACGGGCTGAAGGCGAAGACGGCGACCCACATCTGCTACGGCGATTTCGTCGCCGCCTACCCGCGCTTCCTCGATATGCCCGTGCAGCAGTTCGACCTGGAGATGGCGAACAGCGCCCAGGACCTCGTGGCGCTCTTCAAGGAGAATGGCTTCCCTGAGAGCAAGGAGATCGCCTGGGGCGTCGTCGACGTGCACAGCCACGTGATCGAGACGGTCGAACAGGTGAAGGCGGAGATCAAGCGCGGGCTGGAGGTGCTGCCACCGGAGCGCCTCGTCATCGACCCAGACTGCGGCCTCAAGACGCGCACCTGGGACGAGGCGGCGGACAAGCTGCGCGTCATCCAGCAGAGCGTCCTCGAAGTACGCGCCGAGCTGGGCATCGAGTAACAGAGAGGCGCTTCATGCGGGTGGCGGGCGTCGACGGCTGCAAGGGCGGCTGGCTCGTCGTCATCGCGGATGCGAGCGGCCCGCTGCGAATCGTCGATACCTCCATCGCGCCAACCTTCCTATCGCTCATCGATCGCACGCGGCAGTGCGTCGCCGTCGGGGTGGACATTCCCATTGGGCTGTCTGAAGGGCCAGAACGGAGAGCTGATATTGCAGCTCGACAATTACTGGGGTTTCCTAGGCGAACCAGCGTCTTTCGTGCTCCGTGCCAGCCAGTTCTCCACGAAACTTCCGACGAAACCGACTACTCAGAAGTCTGCACGGTTTCGCGCAAGTATTGCCTCAGAAGGGACGGAAAGCCTGCTGCGATAAGCAAGCAGGCCTGGCGCATCATGCCGAAGGTTCGCGAGGCCAACGAATCTATGACGCCGGACCTGCAGGACAGGATCGTCGAGGTGCATCCGGAGGTCTGCTTCTGGAAGCTCAACGGCGAGCGGCCGATGGAATACAAAAAGAGCGCGAATGAGGGCGCGGCGGAGCGACTCGCGCTGCTCTTAGAAGCATTCGAGTCAGGCATCATAACAGTCGCGCCGCGGCCACGGAAGGTAGCCAGCCTCGACGATCTGTACGACGCCTGCGCGGCGGCGTGGACCGCCGCTCGCGTGGCCTACGGCACAGCGGAGCGCTTGCCAACCGACCCACCGCACGATAGCCGCGGCCTGCGCATGGAGATCGTCTACTAGCGCCCGTTATGCTAAGCTGCCTCCTGAGCGCTCGCTAAGCAACCCCTGGCTCAGCGACGGCAGTTCGACCGGGCGCACCACGCGACGCCCTCTGCCCTGCTGAGCCGTTCGATGCAGCGTGCGACGCCAGTTGCGAACACACATGACGCAGAACGAACATCCGCTGGAGTTCCTCTTCCATCCACGCAGCATCGCGGTCGTCGGCGCGTCCACGGCGCAGGGGCCGGGCGGCGGCTTCGTCACCGCGCTGAAGGAGATGGAGTACGCCGGCGATCTCTACCCCGTGAACCCGAAGGCGGACGAGATCCAGGGGCTGAAGTGCTACCACGCCCTGCTCGACGTGCCCACGGCGGTCGACTACGTGATCTCAAGCGTGCCCACGCGGGTTGTGCCCCAGCTCATCGAGGACTGTGCCGAGAAGGGCGTGCGAGCGATCCATTTCTTTACGGCCGGCTTCAGCGAGACCGGTGATAAAGAGCTCGCCGATCTCGAATCGCAGACCCTGCAGCGGGCCGGCGAGCTGGGCATCCGCGTCATCGGCCCGAACTGCATGGGGCTCTACAGCCCGGCCGCCGGCCTCTCGTTCATGCCCGGCATGCCGAAAGACGCCGGGCCCGTGGCCATGGTCACGCAGAGCGGCGCCAACGCAGGCGACTTCTGCCGCACCGGCGGCGCACGCGGCCTACGCTACAGCAAGGTGATCAGCTACGGCAACGCCGCCGGCCTGGACGAGAGCGACTTCCTGGAGTACGTGGCGCAGGACCCCGCGACCGAAGTGATCGCCGCGTACATCGAGGGCGTGAAGGACGGGGCGCGATTCCTGAAGGCGCTCCGCACGGCCGCGTCACGCAAGCCTGTGGTCGTCCTCAAGGGGGGCAGGACGGAGGCCGGCAGCCGCGCCACGGTATCGCACACGGGCAGCCTCGCCGGGCAGCTCCAGGTTTTCGACGCGGCTTGCCGCCAGGCGGGCGCCCTGCGCGTCGACGACATGGACGATCTGATCGATACCGCCGTCGCCTTTCGATTCGTGCGGGGGTTGGCCGGCCCGCGCCTGGGCCTCGTGGGCGTCGGAGGCGGCCACAGCGTGCTCGCGGCCGACGCCGTCGCCGCGGCCGGAATGGAGGCGCCGCCGCTGCCGGAAGAGACGCAGCAGGCGCTCGCCGAGTTCACACCGGTCGCCGGCACGAGCGTGCGCAACCCGGTCGACACGAACGTTGGCTTCGGCCC
The DNA here is from genome assembly GCA_022563135.1 of Chloroflexota bacterium. The sequence continues at coordinate 9,797 of JADFNZ010000035.1, forward strand.
GGAGGGGCCGCGGCTGATGCGCGAGACGCTGCGGCTCGTCGCGGAGGCGTCGAACATCGACGGCATCGTCTATCAGGCCGCAGTCGGCTGGGGCCCGCCGCGCGGCCGCGACGGCGACGGAGGCCCCGACCCGGTGGAGCACGCAAAGCAGCTCGCGGCGTCGACGGCTGAGGCGATGGAGAGCTTCGGCAAGCCCGTCGTGCTCGTTGTGCGCCCGGCCCTCAGCGCGGACACGATGGATGCGGTCGTGGCGTTCCAGGAAGTGGCGGCCGCCCGCGGGCTGGCCACCTTCCCCACGGTCGACCGGGCCGCCCGCGCCCTGCGGCGGCTGCTCGACTGGCAGGCGGATCGGGAGTAGGCGACGGCGTTCCATGCCGGCGAGGCTCACGAAGGAAGAGGCGCACGAGTTTCTCGACAGCCGGCCGGGCTGGCTGATCCTGACCACAATCGGCCGCGACGGCTATCCCCACTCGATCCCGATCGGCTACTTCCGCCTGGGCGACGAGATCTACGTTGGCGGCCGCGACGGAACGCAGCGCGCCAAGAATATCGAACGCAATCCGAAGGTGAGCGCGCTGGTTGAGAGTGGCGGCACGATGCAGGAGATCAAGGGCCTGATGATCTAGGGCGACGCAAGCCTTGTCACCGATCCGGACGAGGTGCTGCGCCTCATGCGCGTAGCAGCCACGCGGCGCGGGACGCCGGAGCAGCAGCTCCCCACCGAGGTTCGGCCTGGCGTCGCCTACATCCGCATTCTGCCACACCGCTACATCTCGTGGGACTACTCACGCGAGGGCTAAGCGCCCGCCGCTAATAGAGGTTGCGCAGCCTGATCGCGACGAGCTTGGGGTCGACCAGGTACGAGCTGAGACTCTTCACGCCGGCCCGATTCGGTTGCGAAGCGCCGCTGGATCGAGCGCGCGTAGGGCCATCGCTACCGCCTGCGGAACTGGCGCGCCAGCGTATCCGCGCTGAGGTGGATCATCGTCGGGCGGCCGTGCGGGCAGGTGCGCGGCTGCTCCGTCGACTCGAGCTGTGTGATCAGCTCGCGCTGCTCCTCCTCGCTCATCGTGTGGCCCGCCCGCACCGCCGCGTGGCAGGCGAGCGAGGCCGCGACGCGATGCGCCGGTTCCTCCGTCGGGCCGTCCTCGCGGGCGAGCAGATCGAGCAGCTCGCCAACGGCTCGCGACACATCCCGCCCCGCGAGCGAAGGCGGCACCGCGCGCACGAGATGCGCGCCCTCGCCGAACTCCTCGACGGAGAGCCCGGCGGCGGCGAGCTCCCCGGCGAACGTTTCTAGCAAGGAGCGCTGGCTCGCGCTCAGCTCCAACGTCGCCGGTTGGAGCAGCGGCTGCACCTCTCCCACGCCCTCCCGCTGGGCGGCGAGGAAGCGCTCGTAGAGCACCCGCTCGTGGGCGGCGTGCTGATCGACGAGGTAGAGGCCATCGGGCCCCTCAGCGACGACGTAGGTGTTGCTCACCTGGCCGACCGCGCGCAGCACCGGAAGCTGGGCGATCAGTTCCGGCTGAGGGTCCGAGGGTTGGGGGTCGTGGGTCGTGGTCGTGGGTCGCGGGTGCGGATGGACGAGCGTCGCGTTGAGCGCCGGCGCTGCTATCGTTCCGGGCGCGAGCGTGTCCGCGGCGCCCTGACCGTCGAAGATCGAGCCTCCGGCATCGAGGTCCGGCACCGGCGACCGAGCGGAGATCGTACGCCGAACCGTGCGCTGGACGGCGGCGAAGACGGCGCGCTCGTCGCGGAAGCGCACCTCCGCCTTCGTCGGGTGGACGTTCACGTCGATCTGGTCCGGCGGAAGGCGCACCCCGACGATCGCGACGGGGAAACGCCCGACCGGCAGCATCCCCTGGTACGCCTCCACAACTGCGAAGGTGAGCGACCGGTTGCGGATACAGCGGCGGTTGACGAAGAGCGAGATGTAGCTCCGGTTCGCGCGCGAGACGGCGGGCGAACCGGCGAGGCCAAGCACTTCGATCTCACCGTATGGCTCGCTGTCCAACGGCAGCAGCTCTGCCGCTAGCTCCACGCCGTAGGCCGCCGCCGCGGCGTCGCGCAGATCGCCGTTGCCCGGCGTCTGCAGCACGGTGCGGCCGTCCGCGCGCAGGGTGAAGCGCACGTCCGGATAGGCGAGCGCACACTGGGTCACGACCGTGGCGATCTGGCCGCCCTCCGCCGACGACGAGCGCAGAAACTTGAGGCGGGCAGGCTGGCGGCGGAAGAGGCCCTGCACCGTCACCTGCGTGCCGGGCGGCGCGCCGGCGCTACCCTGCCGCTGGACTTCGCCGTCCTTAAGGATGATGCGCCCCGCCACGAGCGCGCCGGCCGGACGCGAGATGAGCTCGACGTCCGCCGCGGCGGCGATGCTCGGCAGCGCCTCGCCTCGAAAGCCCAGCGTCGCAATCCGCCACAGCTCCTCCTCGCTCTGGAGCTTGCTCGTGGCGTGCCGTTCGAAGGCGAGGCGAAGCTCATCGGGCGGGAGTCCTTCGCCGTCGTCCGTGACGCGGAGGAATGCGATGCCCCCCTGGCGTGTCTCGACGGCGATCTGGCGCGCGCCGGCGTCCAGCGCGTTCTCGATCAGCTCCTTGGCGACGGAAGCGGGCCGCTCGATGACCTCGCCGGCGGCGATGCGGGCGGCCTCATGAGGGGTGAGCACCCGGATGGGCAAAGGGGACAACCTCCGCGCGTATTGTAGCACCGAGCCCCGGCTGCGTCAGCGGCCGGGGCTCGTCGTTCGTCGTTCCTGTTCGAGCGCTAGATCGCCTCGACGATCGTCGAGATGCCCATCCCCGCGCCGATGCATTGCGTGGCCAGGCCGTACTTCGTGCCGGAGCGCTGCAGCTCACGCGAGACGGTGGCAACCAGCCGGGCGCCCGTGGCGCCGAGCGGGTGGCCGATGGCGAGCGAGCCGCCGTTCACGTTCACTTTATCGAGCGGGATACCCAGCTCCTGGCAGGACGGGAGCACCTGTGCGGCGAACGCCTCGTTGAACTCGACACGGTCGATCTCGTCGGCGGTGATGCCGGCGTGCTTGAGCGCGCGCTTCGTCGCGGGGATCGGGCCGATGCCCATCACCTGCGGCTTTACGCCGCCGACGCCGAAGCCGACGATGCGCGCGAGAGGCTCCAGGCCGAGCTCCTGCGCCTTTTCCTCGCTCATGAGGAGGGCGGCGGAGATGCCATCGT
>JADFNZ010000036.1 GCA_022563135.1 Chloroflexota bacterium
TCCTTCTCCAGGAAGTCACGCGCGAAGTTCTTGAGCAGCTCTTGCTCTTCACTCAGTCCCAGGTCCATCTCTTGCTCCTTTCCGCTCTATCCGTTACTAAACGAACCCGCAGGGTTCGCGAATTACCTTACGTGTGTCAGGCCAGAAGACGCTTGCCTACACCTTCATGCTCTCTCCGTCTTCCGGGCCAGCTCATTGATCTTGGCCGCCATGATGAAGTCGTTCTCCGAAAGGCCACCGATCGCGTGGGTCAGCAGCTCGAACTTGACGCGATTCCACGAAACGGAGAAGTCCGGGTGGTGCCCCTCCTCCTCCGCCACATCGGCGACACGGTTCACGAACGCCATCGCCTGCGAGAAGTCCTTAAACCGCATCGCCCGCGCGATCTTCAGCTTCTCCCCTTCGATCAGCCGCCATCCCGGCAGCAGCACCATGCGCGCCTGCGCATCGTCCAGCGCCAGCGGCTCCGTGCCGGAGTCGCAGGGTACGCAGTGCCTCGTCGTTAGGTCGCTGGTCACGCTCATTGCCTCGGCAGTCCCAGCCCGCGCTGGGCGATGATCATGCGCTGGATCTCGCTCGTGCCGCCCGCCAGCGTCGAGCCCACCTGGATGCGGTACATCCGTTCGATGCGCCCCATCAGCGGCGCGTAGGGCGACCCGGGTCCGAGCTGTCCGTAAAGACCGGCCAGCCTCGTCGCCGTGCGGGCGATGCGCTGCCCGAGCTCCGAGCCGTAGAGCTTGTTGATCGAAGCCTCCTGGTTCGGGATCAGCCCCTGCGCCTGCATGCTGGCGACGCGGTACGAGAGCATGATGCTCACCTTCGTCTCGATCGCGCGGTCGGCCAGCTCATGGCGGGCGAGGAGACCGTCGTGCGCCCGCCGGAACGGTCGCGTCGCTTCGGCGATCTCACCCAGGAGCTGTTCCAGGGCGACGCCGTTGATAATGCTGGAGCGCTCGAAGTCGAGCGTCGTCGTCGCGACATACCAGCCGCGGTTGAGCTCGCCGAGCAGGTCCTTCTTGGGCACGCGCACGTTATCGAAGAAGACCTCGTTGAAGCTCGGCATCTCCGCCATATTCGTGAGCGGCTGCACCGAGACGCCCGGGCTGTGCATATCCAGCAGGAAGAAGCTCAACCCCTTGTGCTTCGGCGCCTCTGTGTCCGTCCGCGCGAGGATGATCATGCGGTCCGCCCGATGCGCGCCGGAGGTCCAGATCTTCAGGCCGTTGATCACGTAGTCGTCGCCGTCTCGCACCGCCCTGGTCTGAAGCGAAGCGAGGTCCGAGCCGGACTCCGGCTCGCTGAAGCCCTGGCACCAGTAGACATCGCCGGAGAGGATGCCCGGCAAGTGCTCCGCCTTCTGCTCGTCGGTGCCGTGGACGACGATCGTCGGCCCCGCGAGACCGATGCCCAGGAAGTTCGGGCGAGGCGCTCTGGCCCGCGCCATCTCCTCGTTGAAGATGAACTGCTGCATCGTCGGCAGGCCGGCGCCGCCGTACTCTTTCGGCCAGGCCGGCGCGACCCACCGGCGCTTCGCGAGCGTCTTCAGCCACTCCATGTCCCGCCGGTCTTCGCCCACGCCGACGCCCAGCACGGCGTCGTCCTCAGCGCGCATGCCCTCCTGCAGCTCACGCGTGATGAACTCGCGCACCTCTGTGCGGAAGGCGGCGTCCTCAGGACTGTCTCGAAAATCCATACCCTCTATCCTACTAGTCGCACCAACCCGGTCTCGCCATCGACGACGACCTGCTGGCCATCTTCGATGATCTGCGTCCCGTTGCCGGTAGCTACCACGGCAGGAATCCCGTACTCGCGAGCGATGATCGCCGGGTGCGAGAGGATGCCGCCGGAATCGGTCACCAAGGCGCCGACCTTAGCGAAGAGGATCGACCAAACCGGCGACGTGACGGGGCAGACAAGAACATCGCCCGGCAGCAGCCGGTTGAACTGTTCCTCGCCCATGATGATCCGGGCCGGCCCGGTGTAGGTTCCCTTGGAGGCGCCCAGACCTTGCAGCTCGCGTGCGCCTGCTTCTTCCCGGCGGTTGCTGCGCTCTGGCTCGAAGACCCGCTCCATCGAGTATGCCAGCGCCTCCATCGCAAAGCGTGCCTCTGGCGGCAGCACGTCGAGCGGCGGCTGCGGCGGCTCCTCGCCGAAGGAGGCAGGTGGGTCAACTGCCTCAGCAGCGACAAACTCCCGCCGTCGCGCAGTCACCAGCTCCTGGTAGTTGGTCTGCTCGCCCTGAAGCGCGCCGACGGCTTCGTCGTAGCGCAGGAAGAAGACATCGTCAGCGTCGGCCAGCACGCCCTTCTCAGCTAGGCGTGTCCCGGCCTCCAGCGCGGCGAATCGAGCTAGCGCCAGCGGCACGCTCACCGTATAGAACTCGTTGTCCTCACGTACCGGGTACGCGCGCTCCGCGTCCGCCAGGAGCGCAAGGAACTCTTCTCTCAGCGCCCCGTCCTGGAGCGCGGACAGCGCGTTAGCCTTCGCCTCCTCGCGAGCTGATTTGAGCCGCTCCTGCTCCGTCTCCAGGTCCGTCGGCCGTCGGAGCTGATCTTGCAGCAGCCCGGCGATCAACTCTGGCCGTTCGTTGAGGCACTGTTCTACCAGCTCGTAGCGAAGCGCCCGGAAACCGTAGTGGTGAAGGTACTCCTCGAATTGCCGCGCCAGCCCAGCATTCCGCGAGGCCAGGATGCTGGGCACGTCGTCTGCGGCAGCCGCGAGCAACGCCTCAAACAGCTCGCCGTCCCCTCTGATCTGATCGGCCAGTTGCGCCAGCGCCAGCGCCGGCTCGCTCGATGCCTCCGAGAGGCCCGAGAGGAGCGCCAGCATTTGCCGGTCATCGTACCCTAGCTGGTCCTGGCAGAAGAGCGCCAGGCGCACCAGCGAAAATGCGTAGGCCGGAGTAAGGTAGAAGTGAATGTCCCAGGCTTCGAACAGCCACCGGCGCAGCTCGCTCAGGTGGCCAGCCAGCTCTTCTTCAGAGAGTGATGTCAGATCGACGCCGCGCCAGCGGTCGATGTCCGTGATCAGCTTCGGGCGCCACTCGTCGTACCACTGCTGCACCAGCTGAACGTCCCGACGGCTTCGTATCGCCTCCTTACAACGAGCCGTCCGCTGGCGGAAGGCGGGATGGATTCGAAGAACGAGCCAGAGCACGAACTTCGGCGGGAGGCTGCGGCTGCCGCCGCCGCCAGGCCCGAAGGGCTTCAGCCGCTGGTAGACGTAGCCCCCGATTTCGTGGAGCTCGAGGGTTTCGACCAGGAGCCCGAACTCTTCGAAGACCTTCGGGAAGGCCTGGTTGATGCCATCGAGGACGAAGCTGGAGCCGAGCGGCGTCAGGGGCTTCGGATAGTGGCTGGCTTCGCGCTCCCAGAAGCCCGGTGGCGCTTCGGGGGTAGGTGTCCCTGCTTTGCTCTCGATACTCATGAGGACCTATCCTCGCGGCAATCCCAGCCCGCGTGTGGCGATGATGTTGCGCTGGATCTCGCTCGTCCCGGCCGCGATGGTCGAGCCGACCGACGCCACGTACGAACGCTCGAACCGCCCGCGCAGACGCGCATGCGGCGACGCTGGCTTGAGCTGGCCGTACAGGCCTAGCATGTGCAGGCCTCCTCGCGCTAGCCGTTGCGTGTACTCCGTGTTGACCACCTTGACGATCGAGGCCTCGTGGTTCGGCACCAGGCCACGGTCCTGGAGCGTGACGACGCGGTATGCCAGGAACCGCGCGATGTCCAGCTCGATCCAGAGGTCGGCGAGCTTGTGGCGCACGACCGGCTGCTCGAACAGCAGGCGGCCGTTCGTCGTCGCCTCCCGTGCAAAGTCGGTCAGCTCCTCAAGCGTTCGCCGGTTGCTCGCCGAGCCCGCGACGGACGAGCGCTCGAAATCGAGCGTCGTCGTCGCCATGTACCAGCCGCGGTTCAGCTCGCCCAGCAGGCCGGAGCGCGGGACGCGCACGTCCTCGAAGAAGACCTCGTTGAAGCCCGTCTGGCCCGCCATGTTGATCAGCGGCCGCACCGTAATGCCGGGCGTCTTCATATCGATCAGGAAGTAGCTGATGCCGCGGTGCTTCGGCGCCTCCGCATCGCTGCGGGCGAGCAGGAAGATCCAGTTCGCATAGTGTGCTTGGCTCGTCCAGATCTTCTGGCCGTTGATCACAAAGTCGTCGCCGTCCCGCACCGCGCTCGTCTGAAGCGAGGCGAGGTCCGAGCCGGACCCCGGCTCGCTGTAGCCCTGGCACCAGATCACGTCGCCGGAGGTGATGCCCGAGAGATGCTTGGCCTTCTGCTCCTCGGAGCCGTACATCATGATCGTCGGGCCGAGGTAGCCGACGGCGGCCGCGTTGACGAGCGGCGCGCGGCGATAGGCCATCTCCTCGTTGAAGACCACCTGCTCCCACAGCCCCAGTCCCGCGCCGCCGTACTCCTCAGGCCAGGCGGGAGCGCTCCAGCGCTTGGGCGCCAGCTTCTTGAGAAACTCCCGCCCGAACTCAAACGACTCCTCGTCGATCGCGCTGTCCGCGCCTACCCAGTCGTCGGGCAGATGCTCGTCCAAGAAGGCGCTCACCTCGGCGCGAAACGCCTCCTGTGTGGGCGTGAACCGAAAGTCCATCGACCTAGTCGCGCGGCAGGCCTAACCCACGCTGCGCGATAATGTTGCGCTGCACCTCGCTCGTGCCGCCCTCGATCGTATAGGCGACGGAGCGCAAGTACGTGTAGGAGTTCCGGCCGTTGTTCGGCGCCAGCTCCGAGCCGCGCTTGAGCAGTCCGTACGGCCCCAGGATGTGGACACCGGTGCTGGCGATGCGCTGGTTCAACTCCGTCGTGTAGAGCTTCAGCAGCGACGCCTCGTAGTTCGGGATCAGGCCGCGGTTCTGCATGCTCGCCACGCGATAGGAGAGCATGCGCCCGACCTCGACCTCCACCATGCGGTCGGACAGCTCATAGCGGAGCATGGGGTTCGTCGCGAGGGCGCTTGTGTGGCCGTTCTTGTGCTCCCGGGCATAGTCGACGAGCGCCTCCACCGACTGCTTCATGCCGGTTGCCGAGCCGATCGCGGAGCGCTCGAAGTCGAGCGTAGTCACCGCCGTGTACCAGCCGCGGTTCTCCTCGCCGATGATGTTCTCTTTCGGGATGCGGACGTTGTCGAAGAACACCTCATTGAACTCGTGCGCGTCCGCCATGTTCATCAGCGGCCGCACGGTCACGCCGGGCGCCTTCATATCGGCGATGAAGTAGGTGATCCCCTTGTGCTTGGGCGCGTCCGGGTCCGTGCGGGCGAGCATGATCATCCACTTCGCCATGTGGGCCAGCGTCGTCCAGATCTTCTGGCCGTTGATCACGTAGTCGTCGCCGTCACGCACCGCTTTCGTCTTCAGCGAGGCGAGGTCAGAGCCTGACTCCGGTTCGCTGTAGCCCTGGCACCAGATGTCATCGCCGGAGAGCATGCCGGGTAGGAACGCCTCCTTCTGCTTGTCCGTGCCGTGGGTGATGATCGTTGGGCCGGCCATGCCCAGGCCGATGATCATGTGCAGCGGCCGGGGCGCGCGGTTCTTCGCCATCTCCTCGTTGAAGATGAACTGCTGCATCACGGACATCCCGGCGCCGCCGTACTCCTCCGGCCACGCCGGCGCGATCCAGCCGCGATCCGCCATCTTCTTGAACCACTTCTGATTCGCGTCCCAGTTCGTGAGCAGCGCCTCCTCACGGCTGGCGCCGCGCTCTACCTGCGGCGCCTCCTCCTTGATGAACGCCTGCACGACCTTGCGAAATTCCGCCTCCTCAGGCGAGTCCCGAAAATCCATGGAACCTTCCTTTCCGTTCCGTCCTTAGGCTACGCTTCTTAGTCCCGCGGCAGGCCGAGGCCGCGCTGCGAGATGATGTTCCGCTGCACCTCGCTCGTCCCGCCCGCGATCGTCGAGGCGACCGTCTGGATGTAGGACGAGCTGTAGCGCCCGCGCGCCGGCGCCCACTCACTGCCGGAGAGGAGCTGCCCGTAGAGGCCAGTCATCTTCATACCGGTGCCGGCGATGCGCTGGTTCAATTCCGATGCGAACAGCTTCGTCATCGACGCCTCGTAGTTGGGCACCAGGCCCTTGTTCTGCATCGTGACCACCCGGTACGAGAGCATCTTCGATACGTTCGCCTCCAGGAGCCGGTCCGCCAGCTCATACCTCAGTGTCGGCGCCAGGCCCAGCGTGCTCTGACCGTCGTTGGCGTGCTCCGTCGCATAGGCGATCATGCTCTCCACGGAGAGGCGCAGCCCGACGGCGGAGCCAATGCTCGAGCGCTCGAAGTCGAGCGTCGTCGTGCCGATGTACCAGCCGCGGTTCTCCTCGCCCACCAGGTTCTTCGCCGGCACGCGCACATCCTCGAAGAAGACCTCGTTGAACATGGCGTTGCCGGCCATGTTCACCAGCGGCCGCACCGTCACGCCGGGCGACTTCATATCGAGCATGAAGTAGCTGATGCCCTTGTGCTTGGGCGCCTCCGGATCTGTGCGGGCGAGCATGAACATCCAGTGCGCGAATTGCGCGCCGGACGTCCAGATCTTCTGGCCGTTGATCACGTAGTCGTCGCCGTCTCGCACCGCCTTCGTCTGGAGCGAGGCCAGGTCTGAGCCGGACTCCGGCTCGCTGAACCCCTGGCACCACTGCACCTCGCCGGTGAGGATGCGGCTGAGATGCTCCTGCTTCTGGTCATCGGAGCCGTGGATGATCAACGTCGGCCCGATCATGGAGACGCCCATGCCGCCCACCTGGGGCGCGCGCGCCTCCGCAAGCTCCTCGTTCATGATGAACTGCTGCATCACACTGAAGCCGGCGCCGCCGTACTCAGTCGGCCAGGCGGGGGCGATCCAGCCCTTATCGGCCAGCTTCTTGCGCCACTCCTTCATCTCCTCGAAGCGGGAGCGCATGTCGCCGCGGCCACCGCCCCCGTACGCTGCGCCCGGCTCGCCGCGAAAGCGATCCGGCAGCTCCGCCTTCAGGAAGTCCCGTACATCCTGGCGAAAGTCTGATTCCTCTGGCGTGTCCTTGAAGTCCATGCGCCGTTCCTCCCGTTTCTAGTCCCGGGGCATACCCAGCCCCCGCTGAGCGATGATGTTGCGCTGCACCTCGCTGGTGCCACCGCCGACGGTGCTCGTGGTCGCGTAGAGATACATCGAGGGCATCCGGCCGTTCATCGCGGTGTGCGGGCTATCGCGCAGCACCTGCCCGTACAGCCCCAGCAGCTTCAGCCCTGTGGCGGCCAGCCGCTGGTCCAGCTCCGACGAGTAGAGCTTCGCGATCGACGCCTCCTTGTTCGGAATGAGGCCGCGCGCCTGCATGCCGATCACCTGGTAGCTGAGCATCTGCTCCACCTGCGCCTCGATCGCCCGGTCCGCCAGCTCGTAGCGAACGAGCGGATCGCGCGTGATCGTGTTGGTCGGGTCATCCGTGTGGTCCTGCGCGTAGGCGACGAACTCCTGCACCGTCCGGCCGTGCGTCACGCTCGTCGCGATGCCGGAGCGCTCGTAGTCCAGCGTGGCGGTCCCCACGTACCAGCCGCGGTTCTCCTCGCCCACCAGGTTCTTCGCCGGCACGCGCACATCCTCGAAGAAGACCTCGTTAAAGTCGTGGCTGCCCACCATGTTCAGCAGCGGCCGCACCGTGATCCCGGGCGACTTCATATCGAGCAGGAAGTAGCTGATCCCCTTGTGCTTCGGCGCCTCCGGGTCGGTTCGGGCGAGCAGGATCATCCAGTGCGCAACGTGAGCGCCGGAGGTCCAGATCTTCTGCCCGTTGATCACGTAGTCGTCGCCATCGCGAACCGCCCGCGTCTGTACAGAGGCCAGGTCCGAACCCGCCTCAGGCTCGGAGAAACCCTGGCACCAGAACTTCTCGCCCTTGAGGATGGGCGGCAAGTGCTCCGTCTTCTGCTCGTCCGTGCCATAGGAGATCAGCGTCGGCCCGACCCAGCCCAGCGCGATGACGTTCGGACTGCGGGGCGCGCCCATCTTCGCCAGCTCCTCATTGAGGATGAACTGGTCGATCACGCTGAGCCCGCCGCCGCCGTATTCCTTGGGCCACGCCGGCGCCACCCAGCCTCTGTCCGATAGCTTCTTCAGCCAGCCGCTCAGCTTCTCCCAGTAGTCCCGGCGGGTAAAGCGGCCGCTGCCGCCGCCGAACATCGCGCCGCCTCCGCCGCGCTCGAGGCCTTCGGGCAGTTCGGTCTCGATGAACCGCCTCACCTCCGCGCGGAACGCCGCTTCTTCCGGGCTATCGTGAAAGTCCACTACCTATACCTCTAGCGGCCCGACGAGCTCGGAGACCGCCCGCACCGCCGGCACCACGCCGCCCCGTTTACGTGGGGCGCGCAGCATCTCCTGGTAAAGCTGGCTCCAGCGCTCCACCTTGCTTCGGTCCAGCTCATCGCTGAAGCCCAGCATGTGGATCAGGTCGAGCGTCAGGCCGATGCCGAGGAACTGCCATGCGACCAGCCGCGAGTCCAGGTCGCGACGGACGACGCCCCGTCGCTTCCCCTCATCCAGCGTCTCCGCTACGAACTCGACGAAGCCGGCGAAGTTCTCCCGCAGCGCCTCGCGGATCTCCGGATCGTCCGCCTCAGAGATCGCCTGGAACTGCAGGCGCATATTGCCCGATTCGCTCTGCAGGTGATCGTAGTAGTGCACACCGATCGACCAGAGCGTCTCGAGGGGGTCATCGACCTCATAGGCGATCTCCTGCCACAACTCCAGCAGCCGTGGCGCGGTGGAGCGCAGGGTGGCGAGAAAGAGCTCCTTCTTGCCGGAGAAGTAGCGGTAGAGCGCCGGCTCGGAGACGCCAGCGGCCTTCGCCAGATCCGCCGTGCCAACCTTGGCATAGCTCTGGCTCGTGAACGCCTCACGGGCCGCGTCGATGATCTGGCGGCGTCGAACTTCAGCGGGTAGTCTTCGCGCTCGTACCATATCAGACCTTAGTTAGTGATGACTCACTATCGTTTACGGCAACCCTAACCTATCATCAGAAGGGGTGGTTGTCAAGGGGGCTGCGCACATTGCTGCGCGCGCGTGTGGGGATGGTGCGATCAGCCGGCGCGGTGCAGCGCCAGCGCCGCCCGCAGCGCCGCGAGCGCCACCTCCATCTGCCCATCGTCCGGGTCGCGCGTGGTGAGCGCCTGGAGCGCCAAGTTCGGACGAAAGAGCCAGCCAGCGAGGCTGGGATGTTCGCTCCCGAGCCGGATCGCCTCATAGCTGAGGCCGGCGATCAGCGGCGTCAGCGCCAGCCGGGAGAGGAGCCGGCGGCCCATCGGCTGCGGCCCGAGCGCGGCGTACAGGATCGATGACACCACGGACGTGGTCAGCAGAAAGCTGGTGCCGCAGCGTACGTGCGCATTCGGGAAGCGCCTGAGCGACTCCACCTCCAGGGGCTGGTCCGCCTCATACGCCTGGATCGCCCGGTGTTCCGCGCCGTGGTACCCGAAGACGCGCTGCACCTGCGGCAGCCGGCCGATCGCCCGCAGATAGCCGACGAGCGTACCCGTGCGCACAACGCCTTCGAGGAGCGCGCCCAGCCTGGATGAGCCAACGCGGCGCTCGATCTGGCGCGTCAGCGCGGCCGGGCCGAGCATGAAGAGCGCTAGGGCGAAGCCCATCGATACCGCCGTCGTCGCCCGCACCTCGCGTTCGCTCGGCTCCTCGGGCTCCCTGCCCGCGGCCACCTGAGCCGACCAGACCATCGCCCGCATCCCCTGCGTGAGCGTCTCACCGAGCGCGGAGACGCCACGCAGGATGGGAACGCCCCGAAAGCGGGGAGCAGCGTCGTTCTCCTCAGTCCGATACGCGAGCTCTCCGTCCGGCTTCCGCACGCAGACCGCCATCCCCTGCGGCCCGCGGATCATCACGCCTTCGATCACCGCCTGGCCGCCGAGCGTGCGCGGCAGGGCGGGCGCTTCGTCGTTCGTAGACATCTCCGAGGTACGATAGCGGGAGCCGCCGTGGGGGTCAACGGCGACACGAAGAGAAACGGGCCGGGGTGCCCGGCCCTGCGTCGCTAGTCCTTGATACCGTAGCGGCGCTTGAACCGCTCGACGCGGCCCGCCGTATCGACGATGCGCTGCTCGCCCGTGAAGTAGGGGTGGCACTTACTGCACACCTCAATGTGCAGGTCCGCCTTCGTCGCCCGCGTCTGGAAGGTGTTGCCGCAGGCGCAGCGCACTGTGGCCTCGACGTAGTCTGGGTGGATCTCCGGCTTCATCGCTCTCTGCTTCTTCCTTTGTTCATCGGAAAGGCTCCAGCCTGCACCGTTTCTACTCCGTGGAACAGGCCTCCGCCTGCTCCGCTTCTACTCCGTGGGACAGGCTTCAGCCTGTCGCGCTCCACGAACCCTAGCCGGCGTACACGCTCACCTTCTTGCGCCGGGGCTTCGCATACGGCTCGAACTTCACCCGCCCCTCAATGAGCGAGTAGATCGTGAAGTCGCGGCCCAGGCCCACGTTCTTGCCGGGGTGGATGCGCGTGCCGCGCTGGCGCAGGATGATCGTGCCCGGCCGCACCAGCTCGCCGCCGTAACGCTTGATACCCAGCCGCTTGGACTGGCTATCGCGACCGTTTCGTGTGCTGCCGCCGCCCTTCTTGTGAGCCATAGCGTGCTACTCCGTCTCTTCCGAACTCTTCCGCCGAGGCGTCCGGCGTCTCGTCGGCTTCTTTTCCGCAGCGCCGCCCTCAGCATCATCGGACTTCGCCGTCCGGCGCCTCGCCGGCCGCTTCGCTGTTTCTTCAGCGGTCGAGGCCTCGCCCTTCGCCGGCTCTTCAGTGCCGGCCTTCTTGCGGGTCCGGCGCTTGGGCGGCGCTTCGACGGATGCCTCCGCAGCCGGAGCCTCGGCGTCGGCCTTCTTGCGCGTTCGTCGCTTGGGCGCAGCCGCCTCGCCCGCCGGCGCTTCTTCGGCCGCCTTGCGGCGCGTGCGGCGTCGTGGTGGCGCCGCGGCCTCCGCGGTCGGCGTTCCCGCGGTCCCTATTGCGGCGTCAGCCGGCGGCTGCTCTTCATCGGCCTTTCGCCTGCGGCGGCGCTTCGGCTTCGCTGCCGCCTTCGGCTCCTGGCCGGGGCGCAGGATCTCGATCACCGATAGCCGCGTGTAGCCCTGGCGGTGGCCGGTCTTCTTGCGTGTCCGTACCTTGGACTTGTACTTGAAGACGATGATCTTCTTCGCCCGGCCGTGCGCCTGCACCTCCGTGAGGACGCGCGCGCCTTCGATGACAGGCGTGCCGATGGTCACGGTACCGTTGTCCGCGAGGAGGAGGACATCGTTCAACTCCACGGTGGCGCCCTCCTCTGCTGGGAGGCGATCCACGGTGATGACGCTGCCTTCCTCGACGCGCTCTTGCCTACCACCGGTGCGGACGATTGCGTACATGACGTTAGCAATCCATCTTATCGGCCCGCCGCCGACTGGGTCAAACTCGCCGCTCGACCCACGACCCACGACCCACGACCCCGGACCAGCGGCCCCTACCGAGCCTGCCTCGCATACCATACCGCGCCACCCATCGCTGCCAGCAGCAGCACGACTACCACAACGATGGCGCCGACAATCTTCAGCGTATCTACCGTGCCCCCGCCCGAACCCACCCGGACCTGCCAGTCCGGCGCGGCGTCAACCGCCGGGTCGCTCGTGAGCTGCGTTTGGCCGCTCCCGTCCGCCTGCATAACGTAGACCTCCTCGTTGCCGGTGCGGAAGCTGGTGAAGGTGATCTGCGTCCCGTCCGGCGCCCAGTTCGGCACGAAGTCGAAGCCGATCGCATTACTGACGTTCGTGATCGCAGTACCGTCCGCGTTCATTACGTAGATATCGCGGTTGGGCCCGCGCTCGCTCTCGAAGGCGATCTTCGAACTGCCCGGCGACCACGCGGGGTGCGCGTCCCACGATGGGTGTTGGCTCAGGTTCGTCTGGCCGCTGCCATCCACGTTCATCACGTAGACCTCGCGGTTGCCATCCCGGTCGCTGTGGAAGGCGATCTTCGCCCCATCCGGCGACCAGGCTGGCTTCTCGTCCATCGCGGCGTTGTTGGTGAGGCGGGTCTGCCCGCTGCCGTCAGCGTTCATTACGTATACCTCGAAGTTGCCATCGCGGGCGCTGACGAAAGCGATCTGCGTCCCGTCCGGCGACCAGGCAGGCGTCACGTCCAAGGTCGCGTTGTTGGTCAGGTTCGTCACCGCACTGCCGTCCCCGTTCATCAGGTAGATCTCCAGATCGCCGTCGCGAGCGGTCTCGAACGCCAGTTGCGTGCCGTCCGGCGACCACGCCGGCGCCACATCGAAGGCTGGGTGGTTGGTGATGTTCGTCTGGCCACTGCCGTCGGGTTTCATCACGAAGATGTCGAAGTTGCCCGTGCGTTCGCTGCGAAAGGCGATCTTGCCGTTGGCGCCGGGGAACCCTGCGGCGTCGCGCGGCAACGCGATCCCGAAAAGCGCCGCAGCCCCCAGCGCTGCGAGCATGAGTAGTGCCAGTAGATATCGGGTGCGCATGGCGCCCCTCCCTCGCCTGATACTGCGCGGGGGCAGTGGCGAAACGGTATCGCCTCCGCGCCAGGCCGTCAACCATGAAACGCCCTTCGGCCGTCGGGCGCTACACTGCTATACTC
>JADFNZ010000037.1 GCA_022563135.1 Chloroflexota bacterium
GTCTCCGGCGTGTAGATGATCTCGATCAGCCGCATCAAGAACGCCGGGCTGAACCAGTGCATGCCGACGAACCGCTCTTTGCGGCTCACCGCCTGGTTCAGGTCGGAGATGGCGAAGCCGGAGGTGTTCGTCGCGAAGACCGTCTCTGGCTTGATCAGGGCGTCGAGCTCGGCGAAGACCTTCTTCTTGAGCTCGAAGTCCTCCGGCACCGCCTCGATCAGCAGGTCCGCCTCGCGCAGCTCCTCCAGCTTCGTCGTGAAGGAGATACGGGCCAGCGCCTCGTCCATTTGCGCCTGCGTGAGCTTCTGCCGCTCCACAGCGCCGCGCAGGCCGAAGCGGCCGTCCACCATCACCTCTCGCGTCTTCTCGTTCAGCTCGTCGCTCAGGTCGCGCACGAGGACGGTGAACCCGCCGACGGCCAGGCTCTGGGCGATGCCCCCGCCCATCACGCCGCCTCCCATCACCGCGATCAGCTTGATGTCGTCAGCATTCATCGTGTCCTCCCGTCGTGGCGAAGCTCGATTGCGCGCTGATCCTAGCAGGAGGCAGAGCGCGCAACAAGGCACGCATTGCGGGCCGGGCTGAGGGCGCTCCAGGCATGTTCCCGCCGGGAAATGAGGTCACGCGCAGACGCGCCGGACGACCTCGAACAGGATCTGGCAGCCCAGCTTGAGGTTCTCGATCGAGAGGCGCTCGTTGTGCCCGTGGATCGTGGCCGCCTCCAGCGGTTCGAGGAGCACGGGGATGAAGCCGTAGGCGGTGACGCCCTGCCTGCGAAAGACTCGCGAGTCGGTGAAGCCGGCGGAGATGCCCGGCAGCACGACTGCCTCCTCCACGTGCTCCCGCACCACGTCTTCGATCGCGCGCATCAGCTCCGTATCAATGGGCGAGGGCGGCGTGCTGGAGTCGAGCACAGGCTCGATCTGGACCTTCGGGTCGTCGATCACCTGCCGTACCTCTTCGATAAAGGCGGCCGAGTCCGTGCCGGGCAGCAGCCGGCAGTCGATCGTCGCCTCGGCGGCGGCGGGGATCACGTTGTGCTTCACGCCGGCGTTCACCGTGGTGATGCTGATGGTGTTGCTCGTGATGGCGCGGATGAGCGGGTTCTCCTCGCCCAGCGCGAAGATGTTCTCCTCGGTCGGCTCCTGCTCCATGTACCCGTAGCGATGGAGCCGGGCGAAGTACTCGGCCAGCTCCGGCACCAGCTTCTTCGGCCGCTGCCACTCCTGGATGCGGTGCAGCGCCGCGACCAGCCGTTCGAGCGCGTTGTCGCGGTGGGGAACGGAGCCGTGGCCCGGCCGGCCCACCACCGTCAGCTTGAGCCAGCAGGGCCCCTTCTCGCTCACGGCGCAGTTGAAGGCGGGCCGCCTGACGCCCATCACCTCCGTGTTGCCCCAGCCGCCCTCGTTGATGACGAACTCCGCCTCCAGCGCCTCCGGGTGGTGCTTCGCGAGGAACTCCACGCCGTACTCGCTTCCCGCCTCCTCGTCGGCGACGGCGAGGAAGATGATGTCGCGCTTGCTGGCGATGCTGTGTCTGCGCATGAGGAACATCGACATCAGCTCCATGATGCCCATGCCCTTCATGTCCTGAGCACCGCGGCCCCAGATGACGCCGTCCTTCACCAGGCCCGCGAACGGCTCCTCGTCCCAGCCGGAGCGTTCGACCGGGACGACGTCGGTGTGGTTGAGGAGCACCAGAGGCTTCTTCGATCCATCGCCCGGCAGCCGCGCCCGCATGTTGATCCGGCCCTGCGACTTCTCATCCGACGCGTCGTAGAAGGTGATGTCGTCGATGCCTTCCGAGCGCAGGATCTCCGCGAGGTACTGCGCGGCGGGCTCCTCGTTGCCGGGCGGGTTCGTCGTGTCGATGGTGAGGTAGCGCGAGAGGAGGCCGGTCGCCTCGCTGGTCACGTCGTCCCAGTCGATGTCGGGTGCGCTCACGGTGGGGCTCCTTCCGGGGCTTGGCGTTCGGGCGGAGCTATTCTAGCTGAGCGAGGGAAGGCGCGCCAGATGGCGGTATAATTGGCGACAAATGACACCAGCCGAATTTGTCCGCAAATGGGAAGCCTCTGCCGGGAAGGAGGCAGCTTCGTATCAAGAGCACTTCGGCGATCTCTGCCGGCTGCTGGGCGAAAAAACGCCGAATGAGGAAGATCCTAACGGAACCTACTACGCCTTCCAGAAGGGCGCTAAGAAGCCTGACGGAAACGGCTTCGCCGATGTCTGGCTCGACAAGCACTTCGCCTGGGAATACAAGACCAAGAAGAAGCACAAGACGCTTCGGGACGCGTACAAGCAAGTGCAGACGTATCGTGAAGCTCTGCGCAATCCCCCGCTGCTGGTTGTCTGCGACTTCGACCGTTTCGAGGTTCATACGAACTGGACATACACCGAGAGTTGGGTCTACCGATTCCAGAATCCGGAAATCCTTTCTGGCGAGCCGGTACAGGTAGAGACAATATCCGGCGGACCGGCGAAAGGCGCTCCATCGTTCAATCCACTTCAAGTCCTCAAGGCGCTCTTCGAGGATCCTGAACGTCTCAGGCCACAGCGGACTACAGACGAGATCACCAAAGACGCGGCCAAACTCTTCGGAGAGATCAGCGAATGGCTGCGGAAGTGGAAGGTGGAGGACATGCGCATCGCTCGGTTCATCACACGTATGATGTTCTGCATGTTCGCCACCGATGTTGGCCTTCTACCGCGCGAATCGTTCTCCGAAGTGATCGCCGTGCACAAGAACAGCGGCGACAACACGGCATTCAGAAAGCGCTTGTCTGAATTGTTCGGTGTCATGAGGGATGGCGGCGAATTCCTCATGCACGAAATACCCCACTTCAACGGCCACCTGTTTGAGGATGATGATGTACCAGATAAGATCACGACGCAGGAGATTCTAACGCTGGCCAGGCTTGATGAGCTCAACTGGACCGACGTCGAGCCGTCGATCTTTGGCACATTGTTTGTGCGGATTTTAGATCCCGAGCAGCGCAAGAAACTGGGCGCGGTGTACACGTCCCGTGCGGACATTGAGCTCATCGTAGAGCCAGTGCTCATGACGCCTTTGCGGCAAGAATGGGAACGCGTGCGCGAGGAAAGCGAAGTATTGCTCGATCCGCAGGAAAAGAGAGGTAAAGCAGGAGAGAAGAGAGCGGCATCAATGCTCAGGGAGTTTCACACGCGCCTCGCCGACATCCGAATTCTTGACCCGGCGTGTGGGTCCGGGAACTTCCTCTACGTGTCGCTCGCGCTGCTAAAGGCGTTGGAGAAGGAGGTCCTGGCTTTCGCAGGACTGCATGGCGTCTCTCTCAACCCACGCGTCCACCCGCGCCAGCTCTATGGAATCGAGACCAACCCGTACGCGCACGAGCTTGCCTCCATCGTGATCTGGATTGGCTATCTGCAGTGGAAGCATCGCAATGTCATGCCACTGGACGACGAGGAGCCCATTCTCGAGCCCCTCGATCAGGTTCACCTTATGGATGCTGTCTTAGACGGCACTGGAAAGCGCGCCACCGAGCCGGAGTGGCCTGAAGTGGACGTAGTCGTAGGCAATCCGCCGTTTGTTGGTGGGAAGAAGCTGCGAAAGGGTCTTGGAGATAGCTACGTTGACAGGCTGTTTGAAGTGTGGGACGGCCGAGTACCGCGAGAGGCAGACTTCTGTTGCTACTGGTTTGAAAAATCGCGTGCAGCCATCGAGGCGGGACGCGCGAAGCGCGCCGGCCTGCTGGCCACGCAAGCCATCAGGGGCGGAAAGAACCGGGCGGGTTCTGGAGCGGATCAAGGAAACGGGTGACATCTTCTACGCGCAGGCTGACCGCAAATGGGTACAGGACGGTGTTGCCGTCCGCGTGTCCATGGTCGGCTTCGATGACGGGAGCCAGACTCAGAGATTCCTGAATGAGAACAAGGACGACAGACCTGAGCACGCCTTCGCCCGGGCGCGCTCCGTGGAGAAGATCAACGCAAATTTGACCTGGCAGATAGATCTGACCAAAGCACGGCGATTGAAGGAGAACGTCAGTATCTCGTTCATGGGCGACACCAAGGTCGGCCCTTTCGAGATACCGGAGCACGTTGCGAAGCGATTTCTAGATTCGCCTAATCCCCACGGAAAGCCCAATAGCGATGTAGTTAGACCCTGGGTGAACGGAGATGACCTCACCAGCAGGCCAAGGAACATGTGGATCATCGATTTCCCGCCAGGCATGAGCGAGAGTGAAGCGGCCTTCTACGAAGCGCCTTTCGAATATGCGAAGGAGCGAGCCAAGGACGTGCACGAAGCCAAGGGTGTGCACAAAGAGAGTAGAAGACATACTTACGCCACAAGTTGGTGGATTCATGGCCGGCCTCGACCGGTGATGAGACATGCTCTTATAGGCCTACAACGGTACCTTGCAACACCTCGTGTAACGAAACACCGCCTCTTCGCTTGGTTGCCCACACGTGTTCTCCCCGACTCTGCGTTAATCGCATTTGCGCGTGAAGATGACTACTTCTTCGGTGTGATGCATTCACGTGTGCATGAACTTTGGGCGAGAGGAACTGGTACTCAGTTGAGGGAGGCTGCGAGCGGATTTCGTTACACGCCATCTTCCTGTTTCGACACATTTCCATTCCCGATGCCCAGCGCTGAGCAAGAGGAAACAATCGCAGTGGCGGCAAAGGAGCTGAATGAGCTGCGCGAGACCTGGCTGAACCCCAAAGGCCTTGTGAGCGACAAGGACCTGAAGAAGCGCACGCTGACCAATCTTTATAATGAGCGTCCTACCTGGCTGGACAACGCGCATAGGCAGCTCGACCGGGCCGTGCTGGCAGCGTACGGCTGGCCGAAAGACATGGATGACGCGGAATTGCTGAAGAACCTCCTAGGCCTCAACCTAGAGCGGGAACCGGCTGGGGCATCGTAGCCCTTCTCTTTGCGGCACCGCCACGCCGTTCGGCTAGCATGGCCGCATGACGCCCGGGAGTAGCTGACGAATGATAAGGAGGCGTTGAGATGGCCGGACCGCTGGAAGGTATTACGGTGCTCGATCTGACCTGGGTGCTCTCCGGGCCCTTCGGCTCGATGGTGCTCTGCGATCTGGGGGCCGAGGTGATCAAGGTGGAGCGGCCGCCCCACGGGGACATCGCCCGCACGACGGGGCCGCACGTCAACGGCGAGAGCTGCTACTTCTTCAGCATCAACCGCGGCAAGAAGAGCATCGCGATCGACCTGACGCAGAACGAGGGCAAGGCGCTCTTCCTGCGGCTGGTCGAGCAGGTGGACGTGGTGACGGAGAACTTCACCCCCGGAACCATGGATAACCTCGGCCTCGGCTATGAGACGCTGCGGCGGCGTAACCCGCGCATCGTCTACGCGGCGACCTCCGGCTTCGGCCAGACGGGGCCGGACCGGCTGCGGCCGGCGCTCGACATCATCGCCCAGGGGATGGGCGGCGTGATGAGCATCACCGGCCATCCCGGAGGGCCGCCCACGCGCCCGGGCCTCTCGCTGGGCGACATCGCCGCCGGCCTCTTCACGGCGATCGGTGTGCTGGCGGCGCTGCGGGAGCGCGACCGGAGCGGCGAGGGCCAGCTCGTCGACGTGAGCATGCTGGACTGCCAGATCGCGATCCTGGAGAACGCCTTCGTCCGCTACTTCGCGACGGGCGCGCCGCCCGGCCCGATTGGCACGCGCCACCCGCTGGCGACGCCCTTCCAGGCCTTCCCCACCAAGGACGGCTACATCGTGCTGGCGTTGAGCTGGGGCGTGGAGAACCAGTGGGAGCTCTTCTGCGCGCTCATCGGCCGCACCGAGCTGATCAACGACGAGCGCTTCCAGACGAGCGGCCTGCGCACGGATCACCATGCGGAGCTGGAGCCGCTCCTGAACGACGCGCTTCGCCAGCGGACGACCGCGGAGTGGCTGCAGGAGTTGGACGCCATCGGCATGCCCTGCGGCCCGCTGAACACCATCCCGCAGGCGGCTGAACTGCCGCAGGTAAAAGCGCGCGAGATGCTGGTGGAGGTGGACCACCCGGCCATCGGGAAGCTGAAGCTGTCGAACACGCCGGTGAAGCTCTCGCGCACTCCTGGCGGGATCAAGGGGCCGTCGCCCTCGGTAGGCGAGCACACCGCGGAGGTGCTGCGGTCGCTGCTGGAGATGGGCGGCGAAGAGATCGAACGGCTGCGCCAGGCCGAGGTGGTGCTGTAGCTAGCCGCGCGTGCGCTGGAGCTGGCGCAGGCCGAGCCAGCCGAGGGCTGCCAGAGGCGCCGCCAGCAGTACGCCGATCGCGCCCGCTGACCGGCCACCGCTAAACGGCCAATCCCAGATACTCTCCGATTCCGGCTTGGGCTCTATGACTTCCTCCGGCGGGTCGTCTACCTGCTCGTTCGGATCGAGGATGACGACAGTGAAGGAGGCCCGGATATCGTCCTCGGCTCGCCGCCTGATGTTCACCGTGACGGTCCACGTCCCTGGCAGGCTCAGGTTGGCCCCCTCGCCCCCATAGACCGCGCTCCCAGCGAGCGGCATCTGCAGCCGGGATACCGGCACGTCACCGGACTCGTGCTCGAACTCCAGGCGCACGCCGCCCTGCAGCACTTGACCGATGGAGCCGAACTCCGCCCCGAGGCCGAGTGAGAATTGGTTCTGCCCTACCTTCGCAGGCTCCACCGTCAGAGCGACGATGAGGGCGCCCGCCTCAACCGCCTCCTGGAAACGCTCTTCGGGTACTCGTGACTGCTCCGCCAGCGCCGCCGCCTCTTCGGCGCGGGCGGCCGCCTGCTCGGCCGCGTCTGCGGACGTGCGCGGCGACTGGAGCTGGATGAGCACCGCGACCGCGACGAGCACCACGACTGCCAGGACAGCCTCCGCTCGCACGGTGTTCACGAGCAGCCGCTGCAGGCGCGCCGCAGGCGTCGCCTCGCCGCCTGTCGAGGCGTCCCCTTCGCCCGAACCGCCGGCCAATTGCAGCGAAGCCTCGACGACGCGCGGCTGGAGGATGAGCGCGTTCAGCGCTGCGACCGCGAGCAGCGGCGTCATCGCGCTCATCTTGCCGATGAGGGTCCAGCCGTAGTTTGTGCTCCAGAGCTCGCTCCAGGACGTGAACTGCACCAGCGCGTTCAGAACGCCGCTCGTGAGCAGCACGAGTACGGAGACCGCAGCGAGGATCGAGAAGCGGCGGAACGACTCCGCCGCGAACAGCGTACGGGGGATGCCCTTCAGGTCGTCCAGCCAGCGCGGCATCGCCAGTCCGATATGGATCAACGCGCCCACCCAGAGCGAAGCGGCCACGATGTGGAGCAGGTCGATGCTGGTCGTCCAGAATGGGCCGTCGCTGGCCGCGGCATGGCTCACCAGCGACTGCGTGAGAAGCACGCCGAAGGAAGCGATCGCGAGGCCGCCCAGGGCGATCTCGCTCCGCCGGCCTCGCGTTCTCGCCGCGAAGACCATCGCTACGAGGGCGACCGCCAGCAGCGCCTGCCGCGCGATCAGGTAGCGTCCGGCCCGCGTGTCTACGAGCAGGTCGTCGGCCTGCCCCAGTCCGCCCAGTCTGCTCGCCTGCGCCAGGAGTTGGACCAGGCTGCCCTCCAGCACGAGGAACGCGGCGATAGCGCCGGTCACGAGCAGCACGTTGCGCGAGAGGTTCCGCACGGCGGCGTTGGTCTCAGGCGAGAGTGTGCGGGCCGCCGGATAGACGACGAAGAACACGTAGGCGACGCCGCCCAGCATGACCGCGCTCCCCAGCAGCACCACCCATCTTGCCGTCGACTCAAGCGTGGACGGATTCTCCGAACCGATGCCTCCCAGGAATGCCGAGGTCTCGACAGGCGCCCCTCCGGGAAGCGCTCCCGCCGGCGTGAGGATGGTGATAGGAAACGAGCCCGACCACGGATGGCCATCGACGGTCGAGAGATTTCGCCAGATGACGGTGTAGAAGCCGGGCGGCAGCTCCTCTGGCAGGTTGATCCCCATCTCCGTGGAGCTATCGAAGAACTGGTCCCCCAGTGGCACCTGTTGGCCGGTCTGGTCCCAGACCTGGATGGTGCTGACGGCCCGTTCGATCGGCTCGCTGAAGCTGATCTCGATCGTCTCCGGGCTCTTCAGGAGTTGAGCGTTCGGCTGCGGACTCGCGTCGACCTGCACGCCGTGGGCGGCAGCCCGGCCGGGGGTGAGGACGATGACGAGCGTGAGGAGCAGCAGGGCTCCACTCCCGCCGAGGACCGCGATTCGCTTCGTCACCTGCGCCTAGCTCTCTTGACTTCCCCGCTCAGTGAGGTAAGATATCAGCACGCTGAATCCCGTTCACTTTTCTGGGAGTATATATCATGCCACGGATCGCGCTGTCAAAGTCCAGCGTTCTCCCGCTGTTGTTCCTCGGCATCGCCGGAGCATTGGTCGTCGCGACCGTGACACTGAATACCGTGCTTGAGGGCGACAGCGCCTGGGCGAAGGCGACGGCAGCGGGCGGCCTGGTGGCGACGGTAGCCGCCGCCGCAGTCGTGCTCGCTACGGGCCAAGCCTGGGCCAACGGCACAGGGCGTTCGCTGGTCGCGAGCGCGGTCGCCGTCGTCGGCTTGGGCGCGCTTGCGCTGACGATGGTCACCTACATCGGCGGTGCCAGCGGCGGCGGGTCGAGCATCGCCGCGACGGACATCGCGATCAGTGATGAGGCGCTAGCGCTCTTCCAACAGCAGACAGATAACAGTGTTCAGCCGCCGGGTTTCTCGCATGATGTCGGTCAGCACCCAACGTTGGGCGAGTTTGCCGCGCTCGACTCGGCGACGCTTCTGCGCAACTCGCCCGGCGGCACACTGCTGCCGACTGAAGTGGACGAGCTCAAGGCGCAGCTCGCAGAGCTGCGGGCGTTCGTGCAGACTGTGAACACGGTTGAGAAGGCACAGGCCGCCGGGTATCAGTTCACCACGAACGATGTGCCCTTCATGGGGGCCCACCTCCTCAACTTCAACTACGTCTCGGACGGCGTGTTCGACCCGGGCAAGCCTGAAGGCCTCCTCTTCAGCAAGCTCGACGGCGACGAATGGATCCCGGTCGGCGCGTGGTTCCTGCTGGTGCCCGGCGTCAATCCCGGCGTGACGGAGGCCATACCGCCGCAGGCGTTCGCCGGCAATCTGGACCTCTGGCATGAGCACCACGGCCTCTGTACCCGCAACAACGTCATCTCAGAGAACAACACCGCCGCGGGTTGCGCGGAGGACAATGGCAGCTTCATCGGCGACCTGAAGTGGATGATGCACGTCTGGGCGTGGCCGGAGAATGCGGAAAACGTAGATGGTGTCTTCACCTACCTGAACTACGGTCTCTTCGAAAAGCAGCAGAACGTCGTGAGCTTCGGCCCGGGAGGGGAGTAGCGCAAGCGACCGCGGAATCGATCACGAAACAGCAGAGACGCCGCCGGAAGGCGGCGTCTCTGATCCACCGTGTTTCGCGTCGGGTGATCTCAATCACCGCCCATTCTCTAGCCACGGGATGCTACAATAGGCGAACCGGCGCCTACAATCGATCGGGGGATATGCATGGCCGAGCTGATCATGTACACGCTTCGCACCTGCCCAACCTGCAAACGGGCACGGAGTGACCTTACGGCGGAAGGCGTCGAGTTCGAGGAGCGGGCGATCGACGATAACCCGCGCTGGTTCGACGAGGCGTCCCTTCTCGCCCTGACCGTGCCGATCCTTGTCCGCGGCGACAAGGTGGAGGTGGGCTGGAAAGGTGAAAGCGGGTGACACTTTCAGTAAGGCAGGCCGTGCGCCTGTCGCTGTTGCAGTTCTGCCGCTGCTCCGTTAGGAGCTAGAGGTGGCGTGGTGCTCCAGCTCTATGACACGCTGACCAGGACGAAACGGGCCTTCGTCCCCGCGGAGGAGGGTCATGCGCGCATCTATTCGTGCGGGCCCACCGTCTACCGCGATGTTCACATCGGCAACCTGCGCACTTATCTCCTGGCCGATTGGCTGCGCCGCGCACTGAACGCCGCGGGCTGCACCACGAAGCACGTCAAGAACATCACGGACGTCGGCCACATGCGACAGGAGCTGCTCGACCGCGGCGAGGACAAGGTGGTCGCGGCGGCGCTGGCCGCCGGCAAGTCACCACAACAGATCGCGGAGGAGTACACAGAATCGTTCCACCGTGCCGAAGCCGCGCTCCAGATCAGGCCCGCCGATACGTATCCGAAGGCCACCGACCACATCAAACCGATGGTGGAGATGACCGAGCGTCTGCTGGAGCGCGGTCTCGCCTATGAAGTAGACGGCAACGTCTACTTTAGCGTCCAGCAGTTTCCTGACTACGGCAAGCTCTCCGGCAATACTGGGGAATCGTTGCTGGAAGGCGTGCGCGCGGAACTAGATCCGCTGAAGCGGGATCCGCGCGACTTCGCCCTCTGGAAGGCGGCGGAACCCGGCCGGGTGATGAAATGGCCCAGCCCCTGGGGCGACGGATTTCCCGGCTGGCACATCGAGTGCTCCGCGATGTCGACGATGCATCTGGGCGAGACGTTCGACATCCACACCGGCGGCGTCGACAATATCTTTCCCCATCACGAGGACGAGATCGCCCAGAGCGAGGGCGCGCTCGGCCACCAAGTAGTTGGCTACTGGGTACACGGGCAGCACCTGCTGGTGGACGGCCTCAAGATGGCCAAGTCCACCGGCAATGCGTACACCCTGCCGGACATCGAATCGCGCGGCTTCAACCCGCTCGCGTTCCGCCTGCTCTGCGCTACGACGCATTACCGGCGCCGGCTGAACTTCACCTTCGACTCGCTCCGTGCGGCGGCCTTCGCGCTGAACCGCCTGCGGCAAGAGGCGTTCCTCGCGGCGCAGTCTGAGGAGGAAGAAGGGGCGGAGGAGTGGGAGGAGGCGTTCTGGACAGCCGTGAGCGACGATTTGCATCTGCCGCGCGCGCTCGCGGCGGCGTGGCGATTGGTGCATTCCGGCGCGCCGCGCGGCGCGAAGGCGCGGCTCCTGCGTCGCTTCGACGAGGTACTCGGCTTCAACCTGTTCGCGCAGCCGGCCAAGGTTCCCAAAGCGGTTTATGCGCTCGTGCGGGAGCGGCAGGCGCTCCGCGGGCGGCGCGACTTCGCAGGCGCGGACGCGCTGCGTGAGCGAATCGCCGCGGCCGGCTTCCACGTGCGCGACACGAAGGACGGGCCACTCATTGTGCCGCTCTTTCCGCCCCCGCCGGAGAAGGTGGAGGCGCTCCACTCCTCGCGTGACGTGTCGTCGCACCTCGAAGAGCCGGACGCGGTCGATTACAGCGTGGTCCTGACCGGACGCGACGATCTGGAGAACGTGCGGCGCAGCGCCGAGGCCGCCCTGCGGCACGCGAAGGGCCATCGCATAGAGCTCATCGTCGTCGATAATGCCTCCTCGGACGGTACGCAGGAGTGGCTGCGAGAGCTGGCGGCTCGCGACGAGCGGGTGTGCGCGATCCAGTGCGACCACAACCTGGGTACCGCCGCCGCCCGTAACTGCGCCCTCCGGCAGGCGCGCGGCCGCATCGTCGTCATGCTCGACAGCAGCATCGAGATCGCGGGCGATATCTTCTCGCCCCTCGCTGCGGCGATCGCGGACGATGCCGTCGGCGTGGCAGGACCGTTCGGCGTGAACACGGACGACCTGCGCGACTTCGAGGACGGCCAAGGGCCGGACGTGGATGCGATCGAAGGGTACCTGATGGCGTTCCGCCGGGAGCGCATCCGCGAGGTCGGCTTCATGGACGAGAAGTTCCGCTTCTACCGCCACCTCGACCTCGACTACAGCTTCGCCTTCCGCGACCGTGGCTACCGCAACCGCATCGTCGCGGACCTGCCGCTCCGTCGCCACGCGCACAGCGACTGGGAGCGTACGCCCCCGGAGGAGCGCGACCGTCTCAGCAAGCGCAACTTCTATCGCTTCCTCAAGAAGTACGGCGACCGCACAGATCTATTGCTGGCAGGCGCGAGCAAGTCGTAACACCCAGGCGAACGCGCGCTTCTCTTCGCTCCCCACAACTGCCCTCCGCCCTCAGTGGGCGTCCATCGCCGTCAGCATGTTTGCGATCATGACGAGATCGATATATAGTTACCATAGGTATATGAGCGATAGGTATCTGGTGCATAGGTATGGCCGGCGCGACTGAGCGAGACCTAACGGACAAGAGCTACTGGCGCATGCTGGCGAGCCGAGGCATGGGGCGCTTTCTCGTGCTCGCCACCCTCCACGAACGGCCGCGGCACGGGTACGAGCTGGCCCGCGCCGTTACCGCGGCGTGCGACGGCTGCTGCGAGCCCTCGGACGCGATGATCTACCCGACGATCCGGGAGCTGACGCAGGGCGGCTACATCGTCTGCCACGTCGAATCGCACGGTCAGCGCCAGCGCAAGGTGTGCGAGCTGACCGACCGCGGCCGCGCGGCGTTTCGG
>JADFNZ010000038.1 GCA_022563135.1 Chloroflexota bacterium
ATTCCGCGCGGTAAGTTTTTCACGGATGCCTGGCGCAGGGTGAACGCGTTCCAGGTCATGATCGGGAGGTACGCGGGGCCGGCCTCATAGATCGCCCGTTGGACATCATGGACGAGGGCGATCTGCTCCTCAGGATCCGTCGTCGCCTTTGTGGCCGCGATCATCGCCTCGATCTCAGGGAAGAGAGCGCCGATCCCAATCACAAAGTTCGGGTCGCGCCGGGAGCGCTCCACCAGCACATTGTAGAGACGCGGGAAGATGAACGGCCCGAAGGCAACGCTCGTCACCGGATCGATCGTCCCCCAGTCCACCGTACTCGTGACAATGTACGTCCCGCCTCGTACGGGCGCGCCGAACGAGGGCGTGGCGGTCGCCCCGGGCGCGGCGACCGTCGCCGTGGCGGTGATGCCTCCACCACCCCCGCCGCCGCCACAGGCCGCGACTAGCGCGACCCCTGCAGTGCCGGTACCGACCGCGCCCAAGAGGCGCCGGCGGGAGACGCGCTCACCCCTGAAGCGTTCCCAGTAACTCTTCGACTTCATATGTCGGTTCTCTCCTTGTGGCTACCACCGGCTTGACCCCTTCGTTAACCGATACCGCAAATCCTGTCAAGGATGCCGTGCCGCATTACGCCGTTTGCCTCTCCAGAAACGCAGTGGTACGCTGGCACGACGTTTGTCATGACCTGGGCATCCATTAACGGAGTTCGACTCTACTACCTCGCATCGGGCAAGGGGCCCGCGCTCGTGTTCGCCCACGGAGCGGGCGGCAACCACCTGAGCTGGTGGCAGCAGGCGCCGTATTTCTCGCAGCGCTATCGCTGCCTCACGTTCGATCACCGCGCGTTCGGGCGCTCCGTTGACGTGTCCCACGGCCCGGGCCGGCGGGCGTTCGCGGAGGACCTGCGGCAGCTCCTCGACCGGCTCGACATCGAGAGCGCGGCCATCGTCGCGCAGTCCATGGGCGGGCGCACGGCCGTGGGCTTCGCCGTGCGCAACCCCGGGCGCGTCCGGGCGCTCGTGTTCGCGGGCACGACGGGCGGCGCCGTGAACGACGACATCCGCGCGGCACAACGGGAGCACCGCGCCAGTCCGGACGGGCGGCGCTCGCTGCTCCATCGATCGGTCTCACCCAGCCTCAAGCGCGAGCGCCCGGACCTCGCCTACCTCTACCGGCTGATCAACCGGCTCAACCCGCCGCGGCCGAAGGATTTCCTGGCGCCGATCCCGGGCTATCGCGGGAGCTCCGCACAGGCGCTGGCCGATCTGGGCATCCCCATCCTCTTCCTCGTCGGCGAACACGACGCGATCACGCCGCCCGAAATCATCCGCATGGCGCAGGAGCAGGTGTCCGGTTCGCAGTTCGACATTATTCGCGGCGCCGGCCACTCCGCCTACTTCGAGCGCGCAGAGGCGTTCAACCAGCGTGTAGAACGGTTCCTACGGGATGCCGGCTGGGCGTCAGAGTAACTAACCGCGAATACCGTTGCCGCCATCCACGGTGATCGTCTGGCCGGTAACGAAATCCGCACCTTCGATGAGGCCCAGCACCACCTGGGCGATGTCCTCCGGCGTGGAGACCCGGCCAAGCGGCGTCTGCTCCGCCGTGCGACGCTTAGCTGCCTCGTAGAAATCGCCGAGCCCCTGGCGCAGCCAGCGGCTGTCGATAAAGCCCGGCGCCACGCAGTTCACTCGCACCTCCGGCGCGAGAACGCGGGCGAGAGCGACGGTGAGGTTGATCAGGCCCGCCTTGGACGCCGCGTAGGCGATGGAGCTGCCCACTGCCCGCGTGCCCGCGACCGAGGCGATGTTGACGATGGCGCCTTCGCCCGCGGTCCGCATCGACCCAGCCACCGCCCGCGCGCAGAAGAACGGGCCCTTCAGGTTCACCGCCAGGATGCGGTCCCACTGCTCCTCGCTGAGGCCGTCGAGATCGGCGAAGTTGACGAACGCCGTTGTCGCCGCGTTGTTGACCAAGACGTGCACCGCGCCAAACGTTTCGATCGCCTGCGCAACCATCGCGCGCACCTGATCGTCCTGCGACACGTCCGCCCGTACGAGCAGCGCCCTTCCACCTTGGCGCTCCACATCAGCGACCGCCTCTTTCGCTTCGTTCTCTGAGCGAGAGTAGTTCACGACCACGCTCGCGCCCCGCTTCGCCAGTTCGATGGCGGTGGCACGCCCGACGCCAACGGCGGATCCGGTCACGATGGCGCACATGCCGGCGAGTTGCATCTCGGCATCCTCCCTTGTAGCGCTCGATCTTCCCCAACCGCGCACACTATCCGCCAGTTGCAAGCAGCAGTCAAGCAAGGCAGGCCAAAGCCCGGCGCCGGCGCGGGAGCAGGCGGTAAACGCGCGCCTCGCCGCGGCCTCGCAAGGTAAGTACGCCGCTGAGGGAACAGCACTTATCGAAGACACGAGGCGGGATGTTGCCCTCATCAGAGGGATGTTGTATTTTAAGGATGCGTGGGGCCCCCCCCACGCAGGCTCCGCGTAGCCGCCACTGCGCGGAGCCTCTCTCTGCCCCAAGATCACGGCCCCGCAGACTCCCCTCCGCGTCAGGAGGAGAGACCAGCCGGTGCTCGTACCAGGTTCCCTACTATCGCCGCCACCTGAATCGCGGTACAATTTGCGCGAGCGGTAACCGCTCCTTCTAACCCGAGGATGCCACACTCTACGCCAAACGCTGATCTCAAGGGGCTTGTCCTCGCCGGGGGCAAGGGTACCCGGCTGCGGCCCTTCACCTACACGGGCGCGAAGCAGCTCGTTCCCATCGCGAACAAGCCGATCCTCTACTACGCGATTGAGGAGCTCGTCTCCTGCGGCATCACGGACATCGGCATCGTCGTCGGCGAGACGAAGCCGGAGATCGTAGAGGCGGTAGGCGACGGGAGCAGGCTCGGCGCTAAGGTGACCTACATCGACCAGCTCGTGCCCCTCGGCATCGCGCACGCGGTCAAGGTCTCGCAAGACTTCCTCGGGGAGAGCTCCTTCGTTCTCTACCTGGGCGATAACTTCATCAAGGACGGGATTACGTCCTACGCCCAGCGGTTTCGCTCCGGCGGCCACAACAGCCTGGTGCTCCTCTACGCCGTGGACGAGCCGCAGAACTTCGGCGTGGCGGAGTTCGATGGCGAGAGGCTCATCCGCGTCGTGGAGAAGCCGGAGGAGCCGCCGTCCAACCTGGCGGTGATCGGTATCTACTTCTTCGACCGCCTCGTGTTCGACGCGATTGACCGCATCCAGCCGTCCGCACGGGGCGAGCTGGAGATCACCGATACGATCCAGAGGCTGATTGACGACGGCCTGGACGTGCAGGCGGACGTGATCACGGGCCGTTGGATCGACACGGGGAAGTTCGACGACCTGCTGGAGGCGAACCATCTCATCCTGGAGGACCTGGAGCCCGCGCTCGAAGGCCACCACGACGCGGCGAGCAAGATCCAGGGCCGCGTCGTCCTGGAGAAAGGCGCGGAGGTGGTGAACAGCCACATTGAGGGGCCCGCCATCATCGGCGAGGAGACGCGCGTGGTGAACTCCTACGTGGGGCCCTTCACCTCCATCTATCACCACTGCCAGATCATCAACACGGAGATCAGCGGCAGCGCTGTGCTGGAGCGAACCATCATCGAGAACGTCGGGCACCGGATCGAGCACAGCCTGATCGGCCGCAACGTCCAGTTACGCGGCAACGATCGGAGGCCGCGCAGCTACAGCTTGATCCTGGGCGACTTCAGCCAGCTGCACTTACCCTAAAACCGCGGAGCCCGCATGATCCATTCGCTACTCGTAACCGGCGGCGCCGGGTTCATCGGCAGCAACTTCATCCGGCAGGTGCTGTCCGCGTACGACTACAACGTTGTCAATCTCGACAAGCTCACCTACGCCGGCAACCTCGACAACCTCCGCGACGTAGAAAGCTCCCCGCGCTACCGCTTCGTTCAGGGCGACATCTGCGACAGCGCGCTCGTGGGACGGCTGATGGAGGAGGCCGACGCGGTGGCCAACTTCGCGGCGGAGACGCACGTCGACCGCTCGCTCGAGGACGCGGGGACGTTTATCCAGACCGAGGTCTACGGCACATTCGTCTTGCTGGAGGCGGCGCGTCACCACGGCATCGAGCGGTTCCTCCACGTCTCCACGGACGAGGTGTACGGCGACGTGCCGCCCGGCGTCTCCTCGAAGGAGACCGACCCGCCGCACCCGCGCAGCCCTTACGCCGCCAGCAAGGCCGGCGCGGAGCACATGTGTAGCGCCTTCTATGAGACGTACGGCCTGCCGGTGGTGATCAGCCGTGGCAGCAACAACATCGGGCCGAACCAGCACCTGGAGAAGGCGGTCCCCCTCTTCATCACGAATGCGCTCGACGACCAACCCATCCCGCTCTACGGCGACGGCAAGAACGTGCGAGACTGGCAGTACGTGGAGGACCACTGCCGCGCGCTCGACCTACTGCTCCATCAGGGAGAGGCCGGCGAAGCCTACAACGTGGGGGCCGGCAACGAGCAGTCGAATATCGATGTGCTGGAGACGATCCTGGCGCTGCTGGAGAAGCCAAAGAGCCTCATCCGCTTCGTGGAGGACCGACCGGGCCACGACCGCCGCTACAGCGTGGACACCGCTAAGATCCGGGCGCTCGGTTGGTCGCCGCAGCACGACTTTGCGGCCGCGCTGGGGAAGACGGTCACCTGGTACCGAGAGAACCGCTGGTGGTGGGAGCGGGTGAAGTCCGGCCAGTACCGGGAGTACTACGAGCGCATGTACGGCCGCCGCCTCGCCGAATCGAAGCCGTTCGCAGAGTAGGCTGCCCTTACCCTACGCACAAGTGTGCCCGAACTGCGCCAGCAGGCCGAAGAAGTCCCCCGTGGCGATCGCGCCGTCCGGCGGGCCGAGGTTCCAGACGTTCGGTCCCACGCTCGGCCCGCGGTCGAACCGCGGATGATAGGCGGGCGGTGGCGGCGGCGCGGAAAGCGGATCGATAGCCGCATCACCCACCGCACCGAACCGCTGCAGCAGCTCGAAGAAGTCCAAGATCGAGACCGAGCCGTCCAGATTGGGGTCGAAGAAGTCCCAAAAGCTCTCCGGGTCGCGCCTCCCGCCCAGCGACTCATCGTCGCCCAGCTCCTGCCGATCGAGGCAGCCGTCGCGATCGGAATCAGGGGCCAGGTAGGAGACCTGTGCGCCGCCGAACTCGGCGATGAAGATCGTGCCGCTCGGATCGACGATGACGTCCAGCGGGCCACTGAAGTCCGATGCCAGAACGGCGGTGGAGAGCACGGCCCGCCCATCGCCGGATAGCTCAGCCCGCGTGACGTTGCCGCGCGTCCACTCCACGTAGATCAGATCGCCTCGCATCGGCCCGACGCCGGTATACTCCACAATGCCATCGCAGGAGCAGTGATCCGGCAGCACCGCGAGGGGCCCTGTGAAGTCCACGCCGCTGCCCTCCTCGGGCGCATGGTAGGTGCACTGGCGCGCGTCGTCTCGGCCGCGGTTGCGGTTCGGCTGGCCGTAGTAGCTCCCCTCCTCGATCAGGTTCAGCTCGTCGGCCACGCTCGGGTCAGAGCCATCCGTAGCACACGATGCCGAAACCGTGCTCACGCCCTTGCCGTTATCCGTCGCGTAGATGTTGCCGTTGCTGTGGATCACCAGGTCGTACGGATTCCGCGTACCCGCCGCAAATACGAGGACGTCGCCGCCTGTCTGATCCACCGCGTCGTCCAACGGCGGGCCGGCAGGATCGTACGTGATCGCGCCGTCGAACCCGGGCGCGTGGATCTCCGCGACGAGGATCGCGGCAGAGAGCGGCGTCTCCGGCCACCGGTCGGTCCCCTCCCAGATTCCCGCTTCGGTCGAGGAGCCCTGGGCGATGAAGAGGCGGCCCTGGTCATCGAAGGCGAGGCCGTTCGTCATGTGGTTGAAGTTGGGCGCGGAGGTAGGCAGCCCGGTGATCACATCCTCCCTCGCCCACGACGGCCCGATAAAGCGCGAGACGACACCCTGAAAGCCGTCCGTAGCGCTAGGCTCCTGGCGCGAGGCGTAGAGGACGCCCGGCGCCGGAACGGCCGGATCGAAGGCGAGACCGAGCACGGCATCGAGACCGGAGGCGATGACCTCCGTCGACAGCACCTCCAGCCGCGGCAGGGCCAGCGTGAGCGCGACGATCTGGCTCAGCGAGGCGACGTAGAGGCGACCGTCCGGCCCGAACGCGAGCGAGGTCGGGTTCTCGACCTCCACGTTGAGGATGCCACGCTGGAAGACCAGCTCGCCGCTGGAGACCTCGGACGAGACCGGCGCAGGTTGCTCGACGCCGGCCTGCGAAGCGGCGGCCGATCGCCCCGTCGTCGCCTCCCGCGCCGGCACGATGAGGAGTGTGAGCGAGATGACAAGAAGGAAGAGAGACGCTCCACTAGCTCGCACCCTGCGTAACCTCCTCAGCGATTCTACGCCAACCACCGCCTTAGGCAGTACCGTCGCCGATCGATAGTGCCTAGGCAACTTACATGGTTGTGAATGGAGCACTCTCAGCCTGTCGAAGCGCGCAATCCTGCATGCTGAGCGCCCGGACGGGCCCGTCTGGGCAGCGAAGCATCTCGCGCCCCGCGAGGGGCCAGACCCTTCGCGAAGTTCATCCTCGAGCGGAGCGAAGGCTCAGGGTGACTTTAGCGCTGCGCCATCTGGATCTGCTTACCCTCTGTCTTGATGGAGGGTGCGATCACAAGCCCCGCCTGCTGAAAATCGCGGATGGTGCGCGCGCCGCACATCCCCATCGCTGTGTGCAGGGCGCCGACCAGGTTCTCCGTTCCGTTCGTGCGTGACGACGGGCCGAAGAGCACCTGCTGGAGCGTGGTGTCCATGCCCACCTTCACGCGAACGCCACGCGGGAGATCGGCGTGTGGTGTCGCCATTCCCCAGTGGTGGCCGCGCCCGGGCGCCTCCTCGCAGGCGGCCAGGATGGAGCCGAGCATCACGCCGTCCGCGCCGGCGACGATCGCCTTGCAGAAGTCACCGCCGCTGCGGATGCCGCCGTCGGTGATGATCGGGACGTAGCGGCCGCTCTCGCGATAGTACTGGTCTCGAGCGACGGCGCAGTCGAGCGTTGCGCTGACCTGCGGCACGCCGATGCCGAGCACCTCCCGAGAGGTGCAGGCGGAGCCGGGGCCGACGCCGACGAGCACCGCCGCAACGCCGGTCTCCATCAGCTCCTTCGTGGCGCCATAGCCGACCGTATTGCCAACGATCACCGGCACCTGACCCATCTGCTGGACGAGCTCGGGGAAGATCAGCCCCTTCTCGCTGTAGGAGAGGTGCTGGGCGGTAGTGACGGTCGATTGGACGACAAGCACGTCGACTCCCGCCTCTTTGGCGATCGGTGCGTACTTCTTCGTGTTGGCCGGTGTGCACGAGACGGCGCAGACGGCGCCGGCCTGCTTGATCTGCGCTGTCCGTTCGCCGATAAGCTCCGGCCGGATCGGCGCGGCGTAGGCCTTCTGCAGGAGCGCCGTGGCCTCTTCGTGCGATGCGGATGCGATCTCCTCTAGCACGGCGTCAGGATCGTCGTAGCGGGTCTGGACGCCCTCCAGGTTGAGCACTGCGAGACCACCCAGCTTCGCGAAGCGCAAGGCGAACGTTGGGTCGACGACGGCGTCCATCGCCGCTGCGAGGATCGGGATGTCGAACTCGAACTCACCGATGCGGAGTGCCACTTCCGTCATCGCGGGATTAATGGTGGTTTCGCCGGGGACGATCGCCACCTCATCGAAGCTGTAGGCACGGCGCATCTGCTTTGCCTGGGGGACGGACATTGCGTTACCTCCTCGTTTGCCACCGGTCCCCGTCCACGTTTAGATACGCAGATCGAGGCCAGCGAGGATTGCCTGCCAGCATGTGTGGGTTTATCACAATTGGCACCACAGTTGCTTGACGAAGAGTGGTCGGCTAGGTTTCCCGCACTCTACCAGACTGGCCGCATACTCGTCAATGAATCTGGCCTCCGCGGCGCCAAAAATGTATAACAACATAGACGATTGGACAGCGAATGAGAGTTATGTAAACACGTGGGCACGCTCTATCTCGTCGCTACGCCCATAGGAAATCTGGAAGATATCACCCTCCGCGCCCTGCGCGTGCTCGGCGAAGTGCAGCTCATCGCGGCAGAGGACACGCGCTCAGCCCGTAGATTGCTTTCGCACTTCGAGTTATCGGGAGCGAAGATTCTCAGCTACACGGAGTCGAATCGGCGCGCTCGCATCCCTGCGATCCTCTCTGCGCTTCGGGATGGTGACGTCGCGCTCGTCTCGGAGGCCGGGATGCCGGCGATCAGCGATCCCGGCGTCCATCTGGTAGAGGCGGCATCCGGGGCCGGGCATACTGTTGCGCCGGTGCCGGGCGCATCCGCGCTCACCGCTGCTATCGCTGTATCCGGGCTGCCGAGCAGGTGGTTCCGCTACCTCGGCTTCCTCCCGCGCAAGTCAGCGCAACGCCGCCGCCTGCTCAAGGAGCTTGCGGACGCGACCGAGACGCTGGTGGCGTTCGAGGCGCCGCACCGGATGCGGGCGTCGCTGAAGGACCTGCTCGAAACGCTGGGCGACCGGCGCATCGCCGTTTGCAGAGAGCTCACGAAGCTCCACGAGGAGGTCTTTCGCGGAGTACTGTCCGCCGCGATCGAACATTTCGTCAGCCCGCGCGGGGAGTTCACGCTGGTGATCGAGGGCGCCGGGCAGGCGACCCAGAAGCCGGTCGCGGACGCCGAGGTCGACGCGGAGCTTCGCGAGCTCCGGGCGGCAGGCGCGCGCGCGAGAGAGGCCGTCCGTGAGGTGGCAGAGCGATCCGGGCTCTCGCACCGGCAGGTCTATCGCCGCTGGCTGTCGCTCGGGGACAAGCGGGAGTGAGCAGCGCTGACTGTCTCCCACATTCGGTGCATGGTAGAATGACCGCGCTTTTGTGTCATGCCTGAGACGATCTTCATCGGAGTCGCCTGGCCGTACGCCAACGGCCCCCTGCACCAGGGCCAGATGGTTGGGTCGTTCCTTCCTGCCGACGTCTTCGCGCGCTTTCATCGTCTGCGCGGCGATCGGGTGCTGATGGTCGGGGGCACTGACCAACACGGGACGCCGGTCACGGTTCGGGCGGAACAGGAGGGCCGCACCGCACAGCAGGTGGTGGACGAATATCACCAGAGCTTCGTAAAGTCGCTGGAGTGGCTGGGCATCACGATGGACCTCTATACCACGACCGGCACCGACACCCATCGCGAGGTCGTCCAGCGGATCTTCTCCCGGCTTCTTGAGCAAGGGGACATCTACAAAGCGGACATGACGCTCCCGTTCTGCCCCAAGGACGAGCGCTACCTGCCCGACCGCTACGTTGAGGGGACGTGCCCCCATTGTGGCTTCGAGGAGGCCCGGGGCGACGAGTGTGAGAGCTGCGACCGCACCTTGGACGCCAGTGACCTGATCGATGCCCGCTGCAAGCTCTGTGGCACGACGCCGGAGCTGCGGGAATCAACGCACTTCTTCCTGCAGCTGAGCGCGTACGGCGACCGGCTGCGCGAGTGGGTCTCGCAGCAGTCGCACTGGCGCAAGCACGTGGCGAACTTCACGCTCGGCCTCCTCAACGAGGGGCTGAAGGACCGCGCGATCACCCGCGATCTGGACTGGGGCATCCCGGTGCCCAGCGACGAGCTCGGGCCGGGCAAGCGCATCTACGTCTGGTTCGAGAACGTAATCGGCTACCTCTCTGCGGCGAAAGAGTGGGCGCAGCAGCAAGGCGATCCCGATGCCTGGCGCGCCTTCTGGCAGAATCCGGACTGCCGGAGCTACTACTTCGTGGGCAAGGACAACATCTTTTTCCACACCATGAGCTGGCCGGCCACGATCATGGCCTACGGCGATGCCGAGGGTGAACCCCTGAACCTCCCTTACGATGTGCCGGCGAACCACTACAACAACGTCGCCGGCCGGAAAGCGTCGACGAGCCGTCGCAGCGCCATCTTCCTCCCGGACGTCATCGGCCGCTTCGATCCGGACGCCTTCCGCTACTATCTCTGCGCGACGATGCCCGAGACGAGCGACTCCGACTTCACGTGGCACGACTTCGTCGCGCGCAACAACAACGAGCTGGTCGCAACGTGGGGCAACCTGGTCAACCGCACGCTGACGCTCACCTACCGGAATTTCGAGGGGATGGTTCCGGAACCCGGCGAGCTGGACGGCCCGTCGCAGCAGCTCCTGTCGAACGTCGAGTCGATGCTCGCGGTCGTGGCCGATCACATCGGCGCCTGTCGCTTTCGTGCCGGCCTGAGCGCTGCGATGAGCCTGGCCCAGGAGGCGAACCGCTACCTGGACGGCAGCGCGCCTTGGAAGGCGCTGCCCCACGACCGCCCGGCGGCGGCCCGCAGCCTCTACACCGTCCTGGCCGCGATCAACGGCATGAAGGTCGCGCTCTGGCCCTACCTCCCCTTCAGTTCGGAGCGGCTGCACGAGTTCCTTGGTTACGAGACGCCACTCACGAGCCACGGCTGGGCGCTGGTTCGTCCGCCGGCCGGCCAGCCTCTTCGCGAGCCCGCGCCGCTCTTTGCCAAACTGGAGGAGGCGGTGGCTGAGCAGGAAGAGGAGCGCCTGCTGAGCGTCTGATGCGGCTGTTCGACACCCATACACATCTGCAGGATCGCGAGTTCGACCGCGACCGCGGCGATGTGCTCACACGGGCCAGGGAGGCCGGCGTGGCCGGGCTGCTCGTGCTCGGCACCAACGCGCAGAGCTCCGCCGATGCCGTGGCCCTGGCCGAGATGGAGCCGGGCGTCCTCGCCGCCGCCGGCTGCCACCCGCACGACGCCAAGGGCCTGAATGACGAAGGGTGGTCGCGCCTGACGCAACTCGCGCGCCACCCGCGCGTCGCGGCGATCGGCGAGATCGGCCTCGACTTCTACCGAAACTTCTCGCCGCGGGAGGTGCAGCTCGCGGTGTTTCAACGCCAGCTATCGCTCGCGAGCGACGTCGCTAAGCCGGTCGCCATCCATTGCCGCGAGGCGCATGATGAGCTGCTCCCATTCGTCGCTCGCTGGTCACGGAGCATGGGCGGAGTGCTGCCGGACGGGCGGCCATTGGGCGTCATGCACTACTTCAGCGGCGACGCCGAACTCGCGGCGCGCTACGTGGAGCTCGGCTTTCTGATCTCGGTGCACACGTCGGTCACCTACCCCAAGGCGAAGCAGCTTCGCGAGGTCGCGCGGAGCGCCGGCTTGGAGCATCTCGTAGTCGAGACCGACAGCCCGTACGGGGCGCCACAGTCCCGCCGTGGGACGCGCAACGAGCCGGCGAATGTGCGGGAGGCGGCCGCTGAGATCGCTGAGCTACGAGGCGAGCCCGTGGAGGCTGTGGCCGAAGCGACGACGGAGAATGCGTTGCGCCTGTTCGTGGCAACCGGCGCGGGAGAGGCGTCGCAAGATGCTCAGACGGAGGAGAGGAGCTCGCGATGCGCGTAGCATCCATCTATGCGCCGGTCCAGGAAGAGCTGGCCCAGGTTGAGGCCGCGCTAGACGCCGTCAAGAGGAACGAGTCCGCATTGGTCGAGAGAATGCTGGATCATGTCCTCTCTGCGGGCGGCAAGCGTCTCCGGCCTACCCTCGTGCTTCTGGCGGGCCAGTTCGGCGACTACCAGCCAAGGCTGCTCGTCCCGCTTGCCGCCTCGATCGAGCTGCTGCATACGGCGACGCTGGTGCACGACGATGTGATCGATGCGTCGGACACGCGCCGGGGGCGGCCGACGACGAACGCGCGCCACGGCAACGCCACCGCGGTCATGCTGGGCGACTACATGTTCGCCCACGCCGCCGATCTCATCTGCAAGACCGAATCGCTCGACGCGGTGAAGCTGTTCTCGCGAACGCTCATGGCCATGGCGGCCGGCGAGCTGACGCAGGACATGAGCGCCTATCAGTACGGGCAGGACACGATGGACTACTTCCGCCGGATCTCCGGCAAGACCGCGTCGCTCTTCGCCACATCGA
Organism: Chloroflexota bacterium; assembly: GCA_022563135.1. The sequence continues at coordinate 12,013 of JADFNZ010000038.1, forward strand.
CGGAAGGCGGGGCGCTTGTGGCGGGCGCGTCGACCGAGGCGGCGGCATCGCTGCGCGACTACGGCGAGAGCCTGGGGATGGCCTTTCAGGTCGTCGATGACATCCTCGATTTCACCGGCGATGAGAAGGAGATGGGCAAACCCATCGGCAGCGATCTGATGGAGGGCACGCTCACGCTAC